>JBEPXB010000198.1:0-5846 GCA_041642135.1 Halobacteriales archaeon
GTTCGTCGCCAACACCAAGGACGAGTTCGCCTACAACATGGAGCAGCTCAAGAACGTCCCCTGGTACAAGGACATCGACCCCCTGGCCTCCCGGGAACCCGACCGCGGCGGGTGGATCGGGGAGGGAGAGGGCGAAGTGGACTACCAATAGAACACCAAACTTTTGCACGCTCGCTCGGCGCTCTTCGAGCGCCTCGCTCGCGGCAAAACTTTGGATTCAAAAACGCGCGACTCGCTCCCTGCGGTCGCTCGTCGCGGGTGAACCGCGGCCTCGCTTCGCTCGGCCGCGGATGCTCGGTTCTTTTGTCGGATGTTGATAGTACAGCAGATAATGGTGTTGGAAATCAAATAATCAACCGAAAATTATACTCGTGGGCCAAGTGGAACTGACCTGGTAGCCCACGCTCCGTCTCCGACAGGCCTCGGAAAGCCGTTTGTTCGGCGTGACGACAGTACGTCCGACCCTACGTCCTCCCTATCCGGTTACTCCGCCGGAGCACCGGGCTCGGAATCCCCCCCACTCTCACCCTCGTCGCCGCCGCGCTGACCGAGTTCCTGGTCGACCATCAGGAGACCGGTCCCGTCGTCACCGACGTGTCGGAGTTTGTCCAGGACCTCCTGTGCCGTCGCCTCCTCCTCCACCTGCTCGGCGACGAACCACTGGAGCATGTTCTCGGTCGCGTTGTCGTTCTCCTCCCGGGCGAGCGCGACGAGGTCGTCGATCATCCCCGATATCTCCACCTCGTGTTCGTAGGCCGTCTCGAACGCGTCCGTGGGACCCTCCCACTCCGTCGGCGGGCTGTCGATGCCCTCCAGCGTGACCCGCCCGTCGCGTTCGAGGACGTAGTCGTAGATCCGCATCGCGTGAGCGTGTTCCTCGTCGGCCTGGGCGCGCATCCACGACGCGAACCCGGGGAGCCCCTCGTCCTCGTAGTAGGCGGCCATCGAGAGGTACACGTACTCGGAATAGAGTTCGGCGTTGATCTGTTCGTTCAGCGCCTCCTCGATCGAGTCTTTGAGCATAACCCCGATGTCTACTTCCCGAAACAGCATCACTATTGGGGTCGTGGTAACTGACCACACTGTGGTCCTCCGACGTCTACGGCTGGGAACGACCGGAGTGAGACGGCGATCCACCGGGTGTCCCACCAGCGTACGCGAGCGAAGCGAGGCCGAGCTGGCCGACCAGTCCGAGGGCCTCCCTGCTCCCGGCAGCCCCCACGACCTACCCCTCGACGACCTCCATCACCTCTCCCGTTCCGTCCACCACGACCTCCATCTCGTCGCCCTCGCACCTGACGGTCACGCCGATCCGCCACGGGTCCTCCTCGTGGACCGTCGTCCGCTCGGGGTCGGAGACGAAGTCGAGCTCCCACAGCGGGCGCTCGGTCACGTCGACGCCGCGCTCGTGGAAGAACGAGACGACGGCGGGGTGATAGAGCGCACACTCGCCGGGGAGCGTGAACATGAACCCGCCGCAGTGCTCGCAGCTCCGGGCGACGAACACCATCTCCTCGCCCTCGGACGCGAGGCCGAAGTCCGAGCGGCGCTGGACCTCGGGTTCCATCGGCCCGGTACACCAGTAGCAGATGCCGCGCGTGTTCAGCAGGAGCTGGTGGCGGACGTACTGGTCGAAGGCGTACAGGAGGTCGTCCCCGGACCGGTGGGCCGCGCCGCTGGGCGGGAACTCCGACCGCTGGTACTCGCGTCCGCAGTCCGGGCACTCGATGGAGAGGAGCCCGTCGCCGTATTCGGCCTCCAGTTCCGCGCCGCACTCGAAGCAGGTGCTCCCGGTCCCGAAGGGGTCGACCTCCGCCCGGGAGGTGAAGTAGCCGGCGATGACCATCCGGTAGAGCAGCGACCCCGGGTAGCGGAGCCGGTACCCCTCCTCGGCCTTCCTGACGAACGTCCCGTCCAGCCTGTCGAGGTGGTAGTTGAACCCGCCGCTATCGCGCGCTCCGACGCGACGCCGGAGCTCCGAGAACGACAACGCGGTTCCCCACCCCTCCTCTGAGGCCTCTGCCAGCGCCCGGACGATGCCCAGTCGCGTCTCGTCGGCGATGAGTTCGAAGGCGTCGCCGGGATCGAGGTCGTCGTCGGCGGACATGCCGGATCCCTGCGTGCCGAGCCGGAAAACGGTGGTCCCGGCCCGCCGGGGTCGTCTCCGAGCCGCTGTGGATCGGGCGGTCACGGATCGCCCCGGGCCCGCCCGCGGTAGACGGTGTCCGCCGTTCGCCCGACGCACGAATGACACTTGTCTGACGCGATTCCCGGCGAGAGAGACTCAGCGTCGGGCTACTTCGAGGTAGTCGTCGTAGCGATGGCCGTGAGGTGAGCACCATGTCGACCACGCAGTACGAAACCCGGACGGAGCCCCAACCCCGCGGAACCCACGTCCTCGACGTGTCCGACCTCGACTACGAGACGGTGGCCGAGTACGTCGAGTCGAGGGACCTCGATGCGCACTTCGAGCGGACGGGCGAGCGCGTACTGCTCGTCGTGGCGTGATCCACCGGGTACACTAGCATCCGCGACCGAGCGAAGCGAGGTCGCGGTTCACCCGCGACGAGCGACTAACGCGGCCCGGAGGGCCGCGGCTGGAGCGAGTCGCGCCTTTTGAATCCAGAGTTTTGCCGCGGCGGGCACAGCCCGCCCCGTGCAAAAGTTTGGTGGGGCGGAAACAGCAAGCTTGAAACCGATTCTCGTTCAGGTCGAACGTAATGGCTCTACTGGAGACACTGGCGTTCGCGCTGTTCGCCCTCGTGACGGTGGGGAGCAGTCTGGGCGTCGTGTTGGTCCGGGACGTCTGGCACGCGGCGCTCCTGCTGGGGGTGGCGCTGACCAGCGTCGCGGTCCACTACGTGATGCTCCGCGCCGAGTTCCTCGCGGCGATGCAGATCCTGGTGTACGTCGGTGGGGTACTCATCCTCATCACGTTCGCCGTGATGCTCGTCCGCGAACAGGGGCCGGAGACGGAGGTGACCCGGGCGTGACGACCAGACCGCGCCTCGAGACCAACAAACGGCAGGCCGTCGGCCTGCTCGCGTTCGTCCTGTTCGCCGTGCTGGCCGCGGTGTTCCTCACCGCGGACCTGGGCTCGGCGCAGGGCTTCCCCGGCGAGGGGTCGATCACCGCGTCGATCGGCTACGCGATGTTCAACCTCGACGGCGGTGCGTACGCCGCCGAGGGGTTCCTCGTCGCGTTCATCGTCATCGCGGTGGTGCTCGACGCCGCGCTCGACGCTGCAGTCATGCTGGCCCGCCGCGAGGAGGACAGCGAGGCCTTCCTGCCGCTCCGGGCCGACGGCGCCGGGGATGACGAAGAGGGGGGTGAAGGGTAGATGGCGGTCCCGACCGAGTACTACCTCGTGCTCTCGGCGGCGGTGTTCTGCGTCGGCCTGTTCGGCATCCTCACCCGGCGGAACGCGCTGTTCTTCCTGATGAGCGTCGAGCTGATGCTGAACGCCGCGAACATCAACCTCGTCGCGTTCTCGTTCTACTGGGGGAACCTCACGGGGCAGGTGTTCAGCCTGTTCACGATGGCGCTGGCCGCCGCCGAGGTGGCGGTCGGCATCGGCATCATCCTCGTCCTCCACCGGAACTTCAAGGACGTGGACGTGACCAAGGCGAACTCGCTGAGGTGGTAACACATGGCTGAAGGAATCTTCCCGTTCGTCCCGGCCGTCGCCGTGCTCCCGTTCGTGTCGTTCCTGGTCGCGCTGTTCGCCGGGAAGTACATGCCCAAGAAGGGGGCGTTCGCCGGCATCGCCGCGACCGGCGGCTCGCTGCTGCTCTCCTTCGGCGCCCTGCTCTCGGTGTGGGGCGTCCTCGGCCCAGCGGAGGTCCACCAGGAGGTGCTCTACACCTGGGTCGTCGGCCAGGGCACGTTCGATCTGCACTTCGGGATCCTGATCGACCAGCTGAGTTCGCTGATGCTGGTGATCGTCTCGCTCATCGCGTTCCTCGTCCACGTCTTCTCGCTGGGCTACATGAACGACGAGGGCGAGACGGGCCTGCCCCGTTACTACGCCGAACTCGGGCTGTTCAGCGCGAGCATGCTCGCGTTCGTCATGGCCGACAACCTGCTGATGGCGTTCATGTTCTTCGAGCTGGTGGGTCTGTGCTCGTACCTGCTCATCGGCTTCTGGTTCCGCGAGGCCGGCCCGCCGTCGGCCGCGAAGAAGGCGTTCCTGGTCACTCGCTTCGGCGACTACTTCTTCCTCATCGGCGTCGTCGCCGTCTTCGCGACGTTCGGCACGGCGACGTTCGCCGGCGAGAGCGGCTTCCCGCACCTCGCCGAACTCGCCATCGCCGGCGAGGGGAGCGTCAACACGTTCTTCGGGCTCGCGCCGCAGGCGTGGTTCACCGTCATCGGGCTCCTGATACTCGGCGGCGTGATGGGCAAGTCCGCGCAGTTCCCGTTCCACACCTGGCTGCCCGACGCGATGGAGGGCCCCACTCCCGTTTCGGCGCTCATCCACGCCGCGACGATGGTCGCCGCCGGGGTCTACCTCGTCGCCCGGATGTACGGCTTCTACGCGCTCTCGCCGACCGCGCTCGCGGTGATCGCGTTCGTCGGCGGTTTCACTGCGCTCTTCGCGGCGACGATGGGCGTCGTCAAGGAGGAGATCAAACAGGTGCTGGCGTACTCGACGATCAGCCAGTACGGCTACATCATGCTCGCGCTCGGCGCCGGCGGCTACGTCGCCGGGGTCTTCCACCTGACCACCCACGCGGTTTTCAAGGCGCTGCTGTTCCTCGGCGCCGGCTCGGTCATCATCGCGATGCACCACAACGAGGACATGTGGGACATGGGCGGGCTCCGCGAGAAGATGCCCGTCACCTACTACGCGTTCCTCTCGGGCTCGCTCGCGCTCGCGGGCATCGTCCCGTTCTCCGGCTTCTGGTCGAAGGACGAGGTGCTGTTCGAGGCGCTCGTCCACGCGTTCAGTTCGCCGCTGCTGTTCCTCGCGTACGCGATGGGCCTGATAGCCGTGTTCTTCACCGGGTTCTACACCTTCCGGATGGTGTTCCTGACCTTCCACGGCGAGCCCCGCACCGAGACGGCCGAGGACCCCCACCCGGTGCGGTGGAACGTGAAGGGACCGCTCGTGGTGCTCGGCGTGCTCGCGGCGACGATCGGGTTCATCAACGCGGCCCCGGTCGCGAAGCTCACCGGCCTGCCGATAGACTTCCTGCACGCGTGGCTGAACGGCACGCCCGAGGAGCTGCTGACGGGCCTGCACCACTACGAGGAACTGCTCCCCTACGAGTCGGTCTACCCGGTCGGCGAGGTCGGGACGATGCTGGTCTCGGCGCTCGTCTCGCTCTCGCTGGCGCTCGCTGGCGCCGCCCTCGCCTACCGGCTGTACAACGTGCCCGAACCCGAGCGGCACACGGAGAAGCTCGGGAACGTCCGCGACGTCGTGTTCGCCAACTACTACCAGGACGAGTACCAGGTCTGGCTCGCACAGGACGTCGGCGTCGGGATCGCCCGCGCGGCCGACCGGTTCGACCTCGGGGTGATCGACGGGACGGTCAACCTCGTCTCCTCGATCTCGCTGTTCTCCGGGGACCGGCTGCGGCGGATCCAGACGGGCATCGTCTCGAACTACGCGGCCCTCATCACGCTGGGGCTCGTGCTGCTGCTGGTGGCCTTCGGGGTCACCGGGGGGTGGTTCTAGATGCTGATCGAACTGCTCATCGCGCTCTGCCTGCTCGGCGCCGGTGTGGTGTTCTTCCTCCCCGACGAGTGGGCGCCGAAGGTCTCGCTCGGGTGGAGCCTCGCGCCGCTCGCGGTCTCGCTCTACATGTACGCCCTCTTCGACGGCGTCGGCAACGCGCTGA
>JBEPXB010000199.1:0-5845 GCA_041642135.1 Halobacteriales archaeon
CTCCTCCCGGGCAAGCGCCACGACGTGGCGACCCTCAGGTACTTCTACTCGCGGGACGGTCGACGGTGGCACCCGGGCGGGCGGGTCTTCTCGGGCGGCGAGCTCGGCTCGCGCCAGTGGGCCGGCTCCGCCCTGTACGACGACGGCGACCTCTACCTCTACTACACCGCCGCGGGCGAGGCCGGCGAGCGGGACCTGAGCTACAGCCAGCACATCGCGATGGCGACCGGCGGCGGTATCGAAACCGACGCCGACGGGCTCACCATCGAGGGGCCGTGGGAGCACCGGAGCCTCCTCCACCCCGACGGGCACCACTACGAGACCGAGGCCCAGTCCCGGGGGATGATCTACACCTTCCGCGACCCGTGGTTCTACGAGGACCCCGCGACGGGCCGGACCTGGCTGCTGTTCGAGGCGAACACGCCGGTTCCGGAAGGGTCGGACGCCTGTGGGGGCGACCCGGTCCAGCAGGAGTTCAACGGGAGCGTCGGGATCGCCGAGTCCCCGACCGGCGACCCGACCGACTGGGAGCTCCGCCCGCCGCTCCTCGACTCGGTCTGTGTCAACCAGGAACTCGAGCGCCCACACATCGTCCGCCGGGACGACCGGTACTACCTGTTCGTCTCGAGCCACCGCCACACGTTCGCCCCCGGGCTCGACGGGGTCGACGGCCTCTACGGGTTCGTCGCCGACTCGCTCCGCGGGGAGTACCGCCCGCTCAACGGCTCGGGGCTCGTCGTCGCCAACCCGGAGAACGCCCCGTTCCAGTCCTACTCCTGGCTCGCGTTCGACCACCCGGAGGACGTGCTGGTCCAGAGTTTCTTCGGCTACTTCGACTACGACCGGCCGTCGCTCGACGACGTGGCGCTCCTGCCCGAGAGCGAGCAGTTCCGCCGGTTCGGCGGGACGCTCGCCCCGACACTCCGGGTCCACCTCGACGGCGACCGTTCGTGGATCGTCCGCACGCTCGACCACGGCCACATCCCGCTCCGTTCGGAACGGCTGCCCGGGTCGCCGTTCGGCGAGCGGGAAGTCGGCGAGGATGCGGGGTACGCGAGGAGGCCCGCCGGCCCCTCGAGCGGCGACGGCGGGGCGGACTGATAGGGACGGTTGTAACGATGTACCGGTGATCAATCGGACGGGATCGGCGATCACCGGTAAAAGACTACAACCGTCCCTATGAGCCGTCCGGCGGGCCGACGGAACCGCCCGACTCGTCCTACTCCCGGTCGGCGCCGTCCGAGAGCTCCCAGACGTCGACCCGCTCGACCAGTGCCTCCCCGCCGACACCCCGCACCGAGACGCCCGTGCTCTCCCTTCCGGGATAGACCCGGCCGGTGAGACACCGTCGCTCGTTCGCGAAGACCTCGACGACGGAGCCGTCGACGAAGACGTGGAGCGAGAGCGGGTCCTCGTCGGCGACGGGCATCCGGAGCGCGTCGGCCGCCATATCCCCCCCGTGGTCGGTGGCGGCGCTCCGCCGGCGGTCCAGCACCACGTCGACCCCCTCCCAGCGAAGGGCGGTGCGTTCGCTCCCGTCGGACGACTCGAGCACCCCGAGCTCGAACGCGTCGGCGTCGCCGAGCGAGACGTCGAGGCGGAGCTCGAGCGACCGCCCCCGGACGTCGAGCACCGTCGGGTTCGGCCCCGCCGGGACGTCCCCGTAGCCGACGTGTCGGCCCCGGAGCGACCTCAGTTCGCGCGGCGGGCGCTGTCTCAGGGTCCCGTCGGGATCCACGTCGAGCACCCGCGGGACCGAGAGCATCCCGGACCAGCCGGCGTCCCACTGTCTCGACAGGTCGCGCGTCTCCGGGATCCACCCCCACGTGAGCGTCCGGCCGCCCTCGCCCTCGAGCGACTGCGGTGCGTAGAAGTCGCCGTAATCGAGCCGGCCGGACCGGTCGACGCGGAACTCGGCGTCGTCGACGTCCATCTCGCCGACGAAGTAGTCGACGTTGTCCCCGTTCGAGACGTGCAGCAGATCCCATTCCCCGAAGAACAGTACCTCCGGGCACTCCCATACGATCCCCGCGCTCGGCCAGTCGCCCGTCAGGATCGCCCCCCGGTAGGTCCAGTCCCGGACGCCGTTCGCCGACTCGTACAGCAGGACCGTCCCGCCGACGTCCGTCACCCCGGAGCCGATGAGCTGGTACCGGGTGCCGTCCTCGCGCCAGACGCAGTGGTCGCGGAACTCCGTCTCCCAGTCGTCGGTCTCGAGGAGATCCAGTTCGTCGGGCGTCTCGGCGATGATCGGGTTCCCGGGGTCCTTGGTCCACCGGCGGAGGGTGTCGTCGGTCGCCGTCGCGAGACAGGGGAGCTGCTGGCGGCCCGCACCGCCGGTGTAGATCGCCCGCGGGGTCCCGTCGTCGTCGACGGCACACCCCGACCAGCAGCCGTCGCGGTCCGGACCGTCCGGGTCGGGCGCGAGCGCGACCGGTTCGTCCCGCCAGCTCACGAGGTCCGTGCTCGAGGCGTGGCCCCAGTGGATCGACCCGTGGAAGGGTCCGGCAGGGTTGTACTGGTAGAACACGTGATAGCGGCCGTCCCAGTAGGCGAGCCCGTTCGGGTCGTTCAGCCAGTTGGCCGGGGCGGCGAGGTGGTACGACGGCCGGTGGTGGTCGTCCTCGAGCGTCCGGCGCATCGACCGCAGATGGGGGACCTCCCCGTCCGCGCCCGTCGGTTCGACGGCCATCCCGGAGAGCGACTCCGGGCCGCGGGCCAGCGTCGCGAGCGCGTTCCGGACGAGCGTCGTCCCCGCGTGCGCGTAGGGGTCCTCGTCGAGTTCCGCGAACTCGAGCGCGACACCCGCGCCGAGGACCAGTCCGTCCCCCGGCCGCCACGAGCAGAGCGCCGACCGCGGCGGGTGGTCGATCTCGCCCTCGACCGTCGCCCCGAGGACGTCACCCCGTTCCGGGAGTATCGACTCGTACCACGCGCCCGCCGCCCGTCCGCCGGGACCGCGGGTGTGGAACCGCAGGCCGCCGCCGAGTCCCGAGAGGAGCGGGTGGTCCTCGTACAGCGCGTGGACGAGGTAGCCCTCCGGCTCCCCGACGGGCCGCTCCCCGGCGACGTCCGGCCCGACGGGGTCGATCCCCAGGGGGCCGACGGCCGAAAGCGCCCGGAGGGTCAGTAACAGCCCCCCTCCGTCCCGGAGGTATCCGTCGAGACGGCCGGCGCAGTCGGTCACGCCCGACGCCGGGAGCGGCCGGTCCCGGTGCCACCACAGGGCGTCGAACCGGCCGAGGTCGACGTCGCCTGCGGGGATCGATCGAAGTGAAACCCGCTCGACGGCGTCGAACACGTCGGCACACCACTCGTACGCCGCTCGCTCCTCGACCGAACGGTCCCCGTCATCGAGGACTCCCACTCGGTACGGCGAAACCACCATCTACCGGGGAATCGGGGGGTTTCGTTTATAAGTGATACCACTCCGGCCGCGGTCGAGATGGACGCAGCCCGTGGGGTCGGGTGGGTACGGGCGAACCCCGCGGTAAACGGTATGCGACGATAGCAAACCCGAAGCGCCGACCGGAAGACGACCCCGGTGGGTGGTGGCGCGGTCGCCACCCGACCGCGCCGGTGATCGGACCGGCACGGGTCGGTTTGTCACGGAAGCATCAAAGTTATCCGTCGCGTCGTCCACGTCCCGGGCGAAGCGTCCTATGACTCGCCGGCACGCGCCTCGTCCGGTGTTCGATCCGCTCGCGCCCCCGGCCGCGCGGCGGGCCCGATAGCCGCAGCACCCGGGTTCGTTTCGCTACGTTCCGTAGCCGCAGTCCACCGATCGAACACACGCGCGCATGCCGACATCCGCCGAGCTCCCGGCGCACCCCCGGGACTCGCCCGAATACGCAGCCCTCGAACGACAGACGCATCGCTCGCGACCACGACGACCGTCCGGACCACGCTCGACGCCTCTCGGAGGTGGTCCCCGATGACCGGAGTCGAGGCGTCCGCCGATGAACCGTCGCTGTGGTGGAACGCCGACTTCCGGCGGTTCCTCGCCGGACAGTTCGTCACGAACGCCGGGGACAGCCTCTACACCGTCGCCGTCCTGTGGCTCGTCTTCGAACTCAGCGGCTCGACCGTCCTCACGGGGATCGCGAACGCGGTGCTGTTACTCCCGTGGCTCCTGCAGATGCTCGCCGGGCCGGTCGTGGACCGGCTCCCGCTCAAGCCCGTGCTCGTGGGGTCACAGACCCTCCAGGGCGTCGTCGTCCTCGCGCTCCCGCTCGCGGCGGCGACGGGGCGTCTGACCGTCGGCGTCCTGCTCGCCGTGGTCCCGGTGCTCATGCTGGCGACGCTGCCCATGGCGCCGATGCAGGCCACGCTCGTCCCCCGCATCGTGGCCGAGTCGCGGCTGTCGCGGGCCAACTCCGCGCTCGCCACCGTCACGCTCGGACTGGACATGGTGTTCGACTCGCTCGGCGGCGCGTTCGTCGCCGTCTTCGGCGCGACGACGCTGTTCCTGTTCGACTCGGTCACGTTCGCCGTCGCCGGCCTGCTGTTCGCCGGGATCGCCGTCCCCGGATCCGACGTCGGGGACGGCGGTTCGGAACCGACCGGCGACGGCGCGTCCGACCGGACTGACGGATCGGTGCTCGGGTCGTACCTCGCCGACCTGCGGGCCGGGATCGACGCACTCCGCGGGACCGTCTTCGTCGAGCTGGTGCTCACGGCGGCGGTGGCCAACCTCGCGATCGGCGTGACGCTCGCGGTCCTCCCGGCGTTCGGCGGCGGGCTCGGCGGCCCCGCCGTCTACGGCCTCCTGCTCGGCGCGCTCGGCGTCGGTCGGCTCGTCGGCTCGCTCGTCGCGCCGTACCTCGAGGGGGTCGCGTACGGACGGCTGCTGCTCGTCGGACACTCGATGGGCGCGTGCTGCTGGGTCGCCGCGGTATACGCGCCGTCGACGCCGCTCACCGTCGTCCTGTTCGGGCTCGCGTGGGTGCCCGCGGGCGCGAACGGCGTACTCACGTCGACGCTGAACCAGACTGCCTTCCCGGCCGACCTCCTCGGTCGCGTCTCCTCGGTCAAGGGCACGGCCTCGGGGGCCACGCTGCCGCTCGGCTCGCTGGTCGGCGGCCTCGTCGCCGAGGTGCTGGGGACGACGACGACGATGGGGCTGGCCGCGTTCGGTTTCGGGTTCACGGGGCTCTACGTCCTCGCCCGTCCGCGGCTCCGCCGGCTCCCCGCGGTCGCGGACGCCGACCCGGCGGCGTTCGACGTGACGGCGTCGTCGGACCGCGCCGGGGGATAGGACCGGCCCGACACCTCCGCCGACGCGTTCGGGGAAGACCGTCGGGCACCGAACGGAGTGGCCTTTCGGATCCCGTCCGCGACCGGGACGGGGCTCCGGTTCGGAGGACGTCGTTGCCGTGCGCCGGTCGTTCGGGAAACTCAAGAGGGGCCGTGAACAGGGGAGGGTATGACCGAGCGGTCCGTCGGGTACCGAGGACGATACGTGTCGGCCGACGACGGGTGTGACGCGAGCGGACGTCGCGCCCCGCACGGCCTCGGGGGGTGTCGACCACGCCGCCCCGCTGGACGCCCCGGATCCGCCGACCCGAACGGAGGAGACTGAAGCGATGCGCGACCGGACCCGGATGCTCGCCGTCGCGACGGGCACGCTCCTGCTGTCGGTGCTCGTCTGGTTCAACTACTCGGCCGTCCTGCCGCTGATCGTCGAGGACTGGGGGCTCTCGGGGACCAACGCCGGGATCATCTTCGGCGCGTTCCAGGCGGGGTACATGCTCGCGATCATCCCGATGGGGATGCTCGCCGACCGCTACTCGCCGCGTCCGGTGGTCGCCTTCGGGGCGGTCGGGACCGGCGTCGCGAGCCTCGC
>JBEPXB010000200.1:0-5843 GCA_041642135.1 Halobacteriales archaeon
CGCGAACGCGTCGGCGGGCGCGTCCCCGTCGAGACGACCCTGTTCGAGGGGGTCCCCCACCGAACCGTCGTGGACCGCGTCGACGCCGGGGACGTCGATCTGGTGGTGATGGGCCGGCGGGGCCGGACCGGGCTCGGCGAGGGGCTCCTCGGAAGCGTCACCGAACGGGTCGTCGTCGGCGTCGAGGTCCCCGTCGTCGTCGTTCCGGGGGGCGACCCGGAGGACGTGCCCGAGAGGCTCTCGGCGGTGCTCCTGCCGACCGACGGGAGCGAGAACGCCGAGGCCGCGAGCCCCCACGCGGTCGACATCGTCGGCCGGTTCGGGGCCGACCTCCACGTCGTCACCGTCGTCGACGTGCAGTCGGCGGGCGGGCTGTTCAGCGCCGGCGGGGTGACCGAGGAGTTCGTCGACCGACTCGACGAGGGCGGCGCCGAGGCCGTCGAGCGGATGGTCGCGGCCGTCCGCGAGGCCGACGCCGACCTCGACCCGGCCACGGCCGTCGTCCACGGCACGCCACACGAGGGGATCCGCGACTACGTCGCGGAGAACGGCGTCGATCTCGTGGCGATGGGCTCGCGCGGCCGGTCGAACATCGAACGCCAGCTGTTCGGGAGCGTCACGAAGCGCGTGCTCCGCGTCGTCGACGTGCCGGTGCTGGTGGTCCGCGGCGGGGAGTGAACCGGGATCAGGCCGGCCCGTCCTCGAAGTCCTCGAACACCGCCGCGAACCGCTCGCGGAACGCCTCGACCGTCTCGACGCGGTCCTCGATCGTCCGGACGCGGTCCTCGACCGTCTCGACGGCCTCGGCGTTCCGGCCGTGTCGTTCGTCGACCTCCTCCCGGAGCGCCTCGAGGTCCGCCCCCGTCCGCTCCTCCAGGGCCCCGAGCTCGTTTTCGAGACGCTCGAGACCCGACTCGACCCCGGCTACCGTCTCGCGTGTCGCCGACAGCTCCGATTCGACCGCGTCGAGGTCGGTGCGGAGCCCGTCGATCCGGTCCTCGAACCGGCCGACGAACGCCTCGGCCGTCCCGTGCTCGTCGATGACCTCCCGGAGCGCCTCGGCGTAGGCCGCGAACTCGCTCATCCGCGACTCGAGGTGCTCGATGCGCACGTCCTCGGGCCCCGCGTGGCCCGCGCCGAGCTCCCGGCGGAGGGCCGCGCGCTCCCGGTCGCTCACCGCCCCGTCCCGGAGCTCGGCGACGAGTTCGGCGACCACGCTCTCCTCCGATCCGTCCCGTTCGCCCGACTCGCCGTCCGCGGCACCGTCGTCCGGCGCCACGACCGCGTCGGCCGTCGGGCCGATCCGTTCGGCGGTCTCGACGGCCTCCTCGACGCGGTCGGCGGCCTCGGTCGCGTCGACACGGTCGACCGTCGGGACCGCTCCGTCCCCGTCGGTCGCCGCGTCTACCACCTCGACCCTCCCGCTGCCGTCGGCTGTGGCCCTCTGCCCATCGACGGAGCCGGATACGTCGTTCCCGGAAGCCGTCGTGTCGCCCGGGCCGCCCGAGCCGACGGCCTCGCGGCCGCCGTCGGCTCGCGCGGCCGGCAGCCACCGCCATCCGTCGGTACCGACGTCGGGGCTGGCTGCCGCGGTCGAACCCGAGCCGCCACGGGCCCGGACGCTGCTCGTCTGCCCGACGGTCGAACGGTCCCGGCCGGTGGTCAGCTCGGGCTCGCCGAGGTCGGCGTCCGCTGCGGGCTCGTAGAACTGCAGGGCGTAGACGACCGTCAGTTCCTCGTCCGGTGCTACGGTCTCCTCGATCCTGGCACCCGAGCCGCTCACGTACCCGCCGGCCGGTTCGGTCCCCGCCTGGAACCCCGCGTCCGAGACCGGGAGCTCCGGCGGGAACTCCTCGACCAGCGCGAACCCGGTCCGCTCCGGGGCCCTCGATCCCGCGGTCAGCGTGACGATCGCCCCTCGCTCGACGTACTCGACCGTTCGTTCGACGACGACGCCACCGTCGACGTGTTCGCTCCGCTCCGTACGGTTCGTGTTCCCGTCCGTGGCTCCCCCCATTACTCCTACATTTCAGCGCCCGGTTATTTAAATCGAGGACGGATATCGAGCGGTGAGTCGCCCGGGGCGTGTGGTGACATCCCAGGGCGAGCGGCACTCGGAACGCTTATACCCGGGAGTCCACTCCCGTCAGAGGCAATGGCAACTGGTACGGTCGACTTCTTCAACGACACGGGCGGCTACGGATTCATCGAGACGGACGAGTCGGACGACGACGTCTTCTTCCACATGGAGGACGTGGGCGGCCCGGACTTAGAGGAGGGGCAGGAGGTCGAGTTCGACATCGCGCAGACCGACAAGGGTCCGCGCGCGGAGAACGTCACCCGACTGTAAGGCACTCGTCCGTCCGTAGGACGGCGACGAACGCGGTACCGACTTCGAAACGCGATCCCCGTATTTTCACACGCACAGAGCCGCTACTCCGCGCGTCGTCTCGTGGGACCCCGCCGGCGCTAGTCCTGGGCGATCGCGTGCTCCTGTTCCCGGTTCTCGAGGAGGGCCCGTCCAGCCTCTGTGGCCCGGTAGTAACCCTTGCCGTTCATGACCTTCTCGGCGTACCCCGCCTCCACCAGGTTCCCCAGCTTCCGGTGAACGGTCCGCTTCGAGAACGTCTCCCCGTTCAGCCGCAGGTTCTCGTAGATCGGCGTCGGCGGGAGCGCCAGGTCCGAGGCGACGAGGAGCTCCAGGACCGCCTCCGCACGGAAATCGAGCATCAGGACGAGGTGAGGATACCGACCGTCATAAACGCTGGAACCGTTTCGAGAGAAAGACGGTGGGGCGCCCGCGGGGGAGAACTGCCCGACGAAGCGGTCACCGGCCCCCGGAACCGTCAGTCGAACCGGGCGAGGTCCTCGCCGGTCAGTTCGAGGGCCGCCGCCGCGACGTTCTCCTCGAGGTGCTCGACGCTCGAGGTCCCCGGGATGGGGAGCGTGACGTCCGAGCGTTCGAGCAGCCACGCCAGCGCCACCTGCCGCCGGGTCGCGTCGTGGGCCGCCGCGACGGCGTCGAGTTCCTCGTCGAGGTCCCCGAGGTCGCCCGCCGCCAGCGGGTACCACGGGACGAACCCGATGCCGTACTCCTCGCAGGCCTCGAGCACCGCTTCGGAATCGCGGTTCGCGACGTTGTAGCGGTTCTGCACCGTCGCCACCTCGACGACGTCGCGCGCGGCCTCGAGCTGGTCGACGCTCACGTTCGAGAGGCCGACGTGCCGGACGAACCCCTCGTCCTTCAGCTCCGCGAACGTCGCGACCGCGTCCTCGAAGGGAGTATCGGGGTCCGGTCGGTGGTACTGGTAGAGGTCGATCGTCCCGACGCCGAGGCGGTCGCGGCTCGCGAGCACCTGGTTCCGGACGTAGTCGGGGTCGCCGTGGGGGATCCAGTCGCCGTCGGCGTTCCGGAGGAGCCCGGCCTTCGTCGCCACCACCACGTCGGAGTCCTCGCCCTCGAGATCGAGCGCCTCGCCGAGGAGCCGCTCGCTCACGCCCGGGCCGTAGGAGTCGGCGGTGTCGACGAAGTCCACGCCGAGTTCGACCGCCCGATGGATCACCTCGTGGGCCGCCGCCTCGTCCTCGGGCGGGCCGATGATCCCCGGGCCGCAGAGCCGCATCGCGCCGAACCCCATCCGGTTCACCGTCAGGTCGCCGCCGACGTCGAACGTCTCGGGTACCATACGTCCGGCACTCCGTCCCGACGGAAAACGGTTCGCCACGCGGCCGGCGATGCCCCTTACAGGTACCGCTTCAGCCCGCACTCGGGACAGGCGACCTGCGTCCAGGTCAGCCCGGAACTCCGCTGGAGGACCCCCTCGCCACAGTCGGGACAGACGGGTTCGACCGAGTCGATGTCCGCGGCGGCCGCGAGATAGCTGATGTCGCGCCGCTGTCGCTCGACCGTCCCGCGGAGTTCCGCCACCGTCCGTTCGAGGGCCGCGACCCGCGCGGCGAGGCCGGTGCCTGTCTCCCCGTTTCCGTCCCTGTCCTCGTTCCCGTCGTCCGCGTCCACATCCGTGGCTGCGGCCGGCGGGGTCTCCTCCTCGGGATCGTCTGACTCCCCGGAACGCTCGTCCGTCCGCTCGGTCATGGCCGGGACTGGGAGTGCGGGCGAGTTACCGGTTGCGCAACCGGAACCGGGACGCTCGCCGTGACCGACCGTCGCCGCCTCCACGGGTCTACGGGGCGAGGAACACCGCCTTCAGCCGGCGGCCGCAGTCCGGACAGCAGAGGTGCTGTCACCGTCCCGGGTCGAGGTCGTCGGTTCCGGAACGGGCTCCGGTCGGTCGACTCAGGACGATTCGGCCTCGACGACGGTCGCGAGGTCCGCGAGTCCGCCAACGAACGCCGGCAGGAGGTCGTCGAGCGTGACGATGCCGACGAGGTCGCCGTCGTCGAGCACGGGCACGCGACGGACGTTCGCCTCGGCCATGACGGCGGCGGCCTCGAGGACGGACGCGTCGGGGCCGACGCTCACCACCTCGCGGGCCATCACGTCGTTGGCCGTGGTCGTATCGGGGTCGCGGTCGGGGTCACAGACGTAGACCACGAGGTCCCGGTCGGTCACGACGCCGATCGGGTCGCCACGGCCGTCGAGCACGACGACGCTCCCGACGCCCGCGTCGCGCATCCGGACCGACACCTCCCGGACGGTGTCGTCGATCTCGGCCGTCACCACGTCCGTACTCGCGACGTCACGTACGTTCACAGTAGGTCACCGACTACCGTAGGTCGAGGACCGTGTTAAGCGAACGGTGGGTGTGGGCCGAACCGACCCGAGCGACGACCGGGCGGGAAACGAACGGATCAGGGCTCGGGTCGTTCGCCGAGTTCGAAGCTCGGGTTCCGCCGCTCGCCGTCGCGCAGGACCGTCACCCCGAGGAGGTCCCCCGGCGAGGTCCGCAGCGCGAGATGCGTCGAGAGCGCCGCGAGCGACGGTATCGCCCGGCCGTCGAGGCCGACGATCAGGTCGCCCCCGGTCGGCACGTCCGACATCCCGAGGGCGGTAGTGCTGCCGGTCGACCCCCGGAGGGTCCCGTCTGCCGGTCCCCCGTCGACGACCGAGGCCACGTAGACGCCGGTCGAGCGCTCGTAGCCGTTCGCTCGGGCCAGCGCCGGCGTCACGTCGAGCAGGCCCACGCCCATGTAGGGGTGGTCGTACTCGCCGTCCTCGACGAGTGCCGGAACGACCCGCTGCGTGTAGGCGGCGCTGATGCCGAACGCGATGTTCTCCCCGCCGCCCCGGGTGATGACGGCCGCGACCCGGCCGTCGAGCGTCGCCAGCGGCCCGCCGGAGTTGCCGGGGTTGACCGCCGCGTTCGTCTGGACCGCGTCCGCGATGGAGAAGTCGTTCACCGAGGGGAGCGAGCGGTCGACCCCGCTGATGATCCCGGAGGAGACCGACTCGCCGAATCCGAACGGTGCGCCGACGGCCGCGACGCGGGTGCCGACCGGCGGCTCGGACTCGACGAACGGGAGCGGCGTCGCGCTCTCCGGCCGGTCGACCTCGACGGCCGCGAGGTCGGCGTAGACGTCCGTTCCGAGCAGCTCGCCGGTCCGGCTCTCGCCCCCGGTGAACCCGACGAACAGCTCGTCGGTCCCCTCGACGACGTGCTGGTTCGTGACGACCGTCCCGTCGAAGGCGACGAACCCCGAACCCTGGCCGACGCGGCCGCTCTGGTCGTAGCCGCGGATGACCACGACGGAGTCGATCAGCTCCCGGTGCAGGTCGACGTACGGCTCGGGGTGCGGGGTCGCGGCCGAGCCGTCCGACCCGTCGCCGCCCTGACTGCCGCCGGTCGACCCCTCCGGGGCGTCGGTGGCGGACGCCGGGGCCC
>JBEPXB010000201.1:0-5838 GCA_041642135.1 Halobacteriales archaeon
TGTCGGCGTCGGTGTCGCGGTGGCCGTGGGTGTCGGCGTCGGTGTCGCTGTGGGCGCTGGAGTGGGTGTCGCTGTGGGCGCTGGAGTGGGTGTCGCTGTGGGCGCTGGAGTGGGTGTCGCTGTGGGCGCTGGAGTGGGTGTCGCTGTGGGCGCTGGA
Organism: Halobacteriales archaeon; assembly: GCA_041642135.1. GTDB lineage: Archaea > Halobacteriota > Halobacteria > Halobacteriales > Haloarculaceae > Salinirubellus. Next base: position 158 of record JBEPXB010000201.1, read on the forward strand.
GTGGGTGTCGCTGTGGGGGACGGTGTTGGAGTGGGTGTCGCCGTGGCCGATGGGGTTGGAGTCGGTGTCGCCGTCGGTGATGGAGACGACGTCGCCGTCGGGGTGGGTGAAGGGGTCGTCGTGGCTGTCAGGGTCGCCGTCGAGGTCAGGGTGAGCGTGGGCGTCGGTGTCTCCTCTTCATCGTCATCGTCATCGTCATCGTCATCGTCATCGTCATCGTCATCGTCATCGTCATCGTCATCGTCATCGTCATCGTCATCACCGGGGGGAGGGTCGATCGGTGGGGTAGGGACGGACTGGCTGACGGCCTCGGCGGCATCGGACAGCGGGGAGTCACCCGACCCGTCGTGGTCGCCGGCAGGGAGGCCCGCCAGCGACGCCAAGAGGCCCACGACGGACGAACGGTCGTCCGCCCCGTTCGTCACCCTCTCGACGGGTTCCCAGCTCCGGATCGCCGGCCTGGGTTCGAGGAGCGCCGCGGTTGCCTCACCGACCTTCTCCACTCGTGCGGTCACGTCCGGGTCCGGGACGAACCGTGCCACGGACGTGTCACCGAGGAAGGTCCCGGTCCAGTACGTCCCTCTGCCGTTCGCGCTGGGCGGTGCCTGGACCACGGAACTACAGACTGTCGTCCCGGTGCGAGATGCGGTTCCGCGGACCGAAGCCCCGTGAACGAGTCCCGGGTCCGGGACCCCTCCACAACGCTGGACGGACCGTTCGACGGGGTCCTCGTCGAACGGTACTCCCACGAGGCCGCCACCGAAGGCGACGGCGGGGGAGGAGAGAACGACGAGCGCGACCAGCGTCGCGACTATCGAGGGGGGGAGAGTCGTGCGAGCCATCGGGTTGGCTCACTTTCCGAGTCGGTACGAATATTCTTATTGGCCGACTGACCGACAGGTCGCGCTCCCGGACCGGTAATCTCGTCGAAAGTGAGTTTTACGGACGGACGATGGTCGTCCGCGTAGAGGGCGGGGCTACCCCTCGTTCCGGCGTTCTCAGGCGTACTGCTCGATCAGCGACCGTAGCGTCGCCTCGTCCCGCGCGCCGACCAGCTGTTCCACCTGCTCGCCGCCGGCGAACAGGTAGAGCGTCGGGACCCCCTGGACCTGATACCGCGAGGCCAGCCCCTGCTGGCTGTCGACGTCGACCTTCGCGACGGTCGCGGCCGTCTCGGCGGCGAGTCGTTCGACGACGGGTTCGAGCATCTTGCACGGTCCGCACCAGTCGGCGTAGAAGTCGACCAGCACGACGCCGCCGTCGGCGACCAGTTCGTCGAGGTGGTCCGGTCCGGTGACGTGGACCGGTTCGGTCGGGGTCGGTCCACCCCCGTCGCTCCCGTCCGTGCCTACCTGCCCGTCGCCCTCGAGCTGTCGACGGAGTTCCTCGGCCTTTTGCTGTCGGATGCGCTCGCGCTCGTCCGTGTCGCTCTCGCTCATCGGCCGGTGTACGGGACGAGGCGTCATAACAGTTTTGCGTGATCCGGGCACGACTCTCCGTGGGCTCGCGGTTCGAGGCTCGTTCCGGGTGGCCCACAACCCATAGGTCGGCGGAGCGACATCCGGGGGTATGGACGGGAGCGAACTCGTCGAGGCGGTCAGGGCGTCGAAGGCCACGGAACTCGACCGCCTCGGCAAGGAGAAGGCGCTGATCGCCGCGACGGACGCGAACCTGGCGACAGAGGCGGTGCTCCGGGCGGCCGCGGCGAGCGAATGCCGGGCGAAACGGACGTTCGAGGGCTGGGCCGAGAGCGAGACGAACGACGCGGCGCGCGAGGCGTTCGAGCGGGTCGCCGCCACCGAGGCCGACCACTACGACCGGGTCGTCGCACACCTCGAGGAGCCGCCCGAGGAGCCGGATCCCGACCCGCTCCACGGGTCACTCCGGGATCTCGAGCGGACGGTCGAGCGGGTCGGCGCCGGGCTGGTGGGGCGCCCGCTGGCGAGCGAGCGGACGCTCCTCCAGGTGGTCAACTTCTTCGTCAACGAGGCGGACACCGCCGCCGCAGACCTGTTCCGGGACCTCCGCGAGGAGACCCGCGAGGTGTCCGACGAAGGGGCGGCGCTGCTCGACGAACTCTGTTCGGACGACGAGGACTGGGTGCTCGCCCGCAAGGCCGCCGAGGACGCGGTCCAGGTGGCGTACGACGACTACGCCGAGACGCTCCAGGGGATGGGACTGGACCCGAAGCCCGTCTGCTGAAGCCTCCGCTGGATCCGTTCGCTTGCAGGCGGTACTCGTCTCTACTCGACTCGGTCCGCTCCGAGTTCGACCGTCCGCGAGCGGCGCACCACGCTCCTGCCTCGACCGGCCCGCGGCCGTGCTCGGGCCACGGGGTCGGTGGTCCCGTCCCGGTACTTGAACCTACGTCCGGACCGTCGAGAGCACGAGCGTCGAGAAGTCGGTCTCGGAGATGTACCCCTCTTCGAGCGCGTGCATCCATCCCTCGCGGGCCTCCCAGGACCCCCGCGGGTCGTCGGCGTCGATGTCGTACACCCACCCCTTCACGTTCGTCGGCTCCCAGCCGTCCTCGCGGGCGTCGAGCAGGACGTTCAGCAGCCGACCGACCTCGTTCTTGGGGACGCCATCGCCGCCGTCGGCGGTCTCGTACCTGACGTGGAGGGTTCCTTCCTCCTCCGTGTAGTCGGTGACGTAGACGCCGTGACTCATCAGGCGGTCCTCGAGCAGGCGCGCGAACTCCTCGTCGGAAAGGGTCATACCGGGGGTACGGCCCGGGCCACTATGCCCTTTCGCCGCGGGGTCCCGACCGACCGTCGGGGGCGGCGTTCAGACGGGATCCGGCGGCACCTCCTGGAGGTCGAGGACGGCCTCGCGGAACTCGTCGGGGACCCGAACGGTCTCGCCGTCCCCGTCGACGGCGACGTGGACGACGCTCCCGCTCGCAACCCGTTCGCCGTCGCGCTGCCGGCAGACCCAGTCGAACTCGATGGAGGACCGCCGGATCGCCGAGACGCGCATCCCGTTGACGAGTTCGTCGGCGAACTCGGCGGAGGCGTGGTAGTCGACCTCGGCGTGGACGACGTGGACGTCCCAGCCCCGGTCCTCGAACGAGTCGAACGGGTGCCCGACCGCCTCGAGGTACGCCGAGAAGGCCTCGTCCATGAACGTGAGGTACTCCCCGTAGAAGACGATCCCCTGTGCGTCGGTCTCGGCGAATCGGACCCGGTTCTCGAACACGTCGTGGTAGTCCGGTTCCGTCGACTCCTCGTCCATACCGGGTGGGAACCCCGGGCCGGAATAAACGCTACGGGAGCAGCGACCGCTCGCCGAAGTAGGTCTCACGGACCGTCCCCGCGAGCAGGCCGTCGCGCTCGAACGCCAGCAGGACGAGCACGAACGGCTCGCCGGTGTGGTCGATCACGAACGCCTCGAACGGCGGGTCGACGGACTCGGCGAGCCGCGCGAGCAGCGGGTCGAGCGGCTTGCCCCCGTCGCGGAACTCCTCGTAGAGGTCCCGGCTCCCCGGCTGCTCGGCGAACGTGTAGACGACGCCGTTCGGCTGCCCGTCGGTCCCGTGGGTGACCCGCGAGGCCATCGCCTCGCCCACCTCTTCGGCGTCGCGCCAGCAGGCGTGGGCGTCCTCGAACAGCGGTTCGCGGGTCCGGGTGAACGCGAACCGGGTGTCGGCGACGACCTCGTGCTCCTCGACCCGCGGGTCGCCGTCCGGCCAGGTGATCGTCGCGCGGATACGGTTTCCGGCCGCCGCGTCGAGGTCCGCCAGCGGGACGTACGTCGGGTCGCCCGTCTCGACGTCGAGCAGGAGCCACTCCTCGCCGTCTCGCTCGTCCTCGTCGCGGGTGGATTCGAGGACGCGGTAGACCCCCTCCGTGGTCGGCGTCGTCGTCATCGTCCGCGTTTGGAGGGCGGTGGGTATGAGCGTGTGGCTTTCCGACCGGTCCGGATCGAGCGGACTTCCGTGCGACGAGTCCCGGAACACCTCGAAAGCCCCTGCCGTCTCGGCTCTTGGGATTCGCTGCGGCCCTCTGACTCCGTCCTGTGGTCCTCGCGTCGTCCGGGTTCGCCTCGAGGCTTTCGAGGTGGTCTCGGCGGTGTCTCCGGTCGAACCATCTCGTTCGAACGACTCGCCTGCACACGAGCCTTTACGCCGTACCCACACCAACCCGCGTCCATGCGAGTCGTCACGCTCCTCCCCTCGGCGACGGAGATCGTCTACGCGCTCGGGCACGAACCGGTCGCCACCTCCCACGAGTGTGACTGGCCGCCCGGAGCGGCCGAGAAGCCAGCGGTCAACCGTTCGCGGGTCGACGCCGACGCCTCGCCCGGCGAGATCGACGCCCAGGTGCTCGAAGCGGAGGACTCGGGCGGGGTCTACGACATCGACCTCGACGCCCTGGAACGGGCCGACCCCGATCTGGTCGTCTCGCAGGGCATCTGTGAGGTCTGTGCGGTCGACTCCGTGCTCGTCCGCGAGGCCGTCGAGGAACTCGGCCTCGACTGCGAGGTGCTGACGACCGATCCCCACAGCCTGGAGGATGTCTTCGAGGATATCCGGCGGATCGGTCGCGCGACGGGCCGCGAGGATCGCGCGGGAGCGGTCGTCTCGGGGCTCCGCGAGCGCGTCGAGCGGGTACGCGAGCGGACGGCCGACCTCCCGTCCGACGAGCGCCCCCGTGTGGCCGTCCTCGACTGGATCGACCCGGTGATGACGGCGGGCCACTGGGTGCCCGAACTCGTCGAGTGGGCCGGCGGGGAGTACGGCCTCGCCGAGCGCGGTGCGGCATCCCGGCCCCGCGAGTGGGAGGAGATACGCGAGTACGACGCCGAGGCGCTCGTCGTCGCGCCCTGCGGGTTCGACCTCGACCAGACGTTCGCGAACCTCGGGACCCTCACCGGTCGCGAGGGGTGGGCGGACCTGAGCGCCGTCCGCGAGGGGCGGGCGTACGCGATGGACGGCCACCACTACCTGAACCGGCCGGGGCCGCGGCTGGTCGACTCGCTGGAGCACCTCGCGGGACTCCTCCACCCCGACCGGTTCGAGGCGCCGTCCGCCGACGTGGCTCGGTCGCTCGCACGGGCGCGGGCGAGGTGAAGTCGATGGACTCGCTCGACTGTCCCGTCGCGCCCCGATGACGCTCGTCCTCGACCGGTCGGTCCGGGACGCCATCGTCGAGCACGCCCGTGACGGCGCCCCCGAGGAGGTGTGCGGGGTGCTCGGCGGGGTCCACGACGACGGGGGTATCGACGGCCCCGACGCCCCCGACAGTTCCGAGGAGACCGACGACGACGGGCGCGACGACCCGCGCTCGTCGCGCGCGCGGACGAGCCACAGGGTACCGAACGTCGCGTCCGCCCCCCGGACGCGGTACGAACTCGACCCCCCGGAACAGTTCGAGGCGATGGAGGCTATCGAGGACGCCGGCGACGACGTGGTGGGGTTCTACCACTCCCATCCGCGCGGCCCCCCCGCGCCGAGCGCGACCGACGAGGCGCTCGCCACCTGGACGGGCTACTCCTACGTCATCGTCTCGCTGGGCGGGCCGGAGCCCGAACTCGGGTCCTGGCGGTGGACGGCCGAGGCGTTCGAGCGCGAGCGCGTCGACGTCGTGGAGGAGCGGTGAGCAAGTATCGAGCGGAGCGGCCCGTCAGTCGGCGTCGATCGAACAGGTCGACTCGTAGCTCACGTCGTGGACCGACCCGAT
>JBEPXB010000202.1:0-5838 GCA_041642135.1 Halobacteriales archaeon
CAGAAGCGGTGGATGAACTTCCTCAAGCAGGTGCTCGGCCGGGACGACGACTCCTCGAAGCGCCGGGGGGTGCGGTGATGCGCCGTCCCCCCTCGAACCGCCGGGAGGGACGCCGGTGACCCGGAACGCCGAGGTGGCCGCGCTGCTCGAGGAGTTCGCCGACCGCCTGGAGGCGATGGACGTCGAGTACAAGCCCCGCGCCTACCGCCGGGCCGCGGAGAACATCCGGGCGAGCGCGACCGACATCGAGGCGCTCGCGGTGGAGGGGGCGGACGCCGTCGAGGAGATCGAGGGGGTCGGCGACGCCATCTCCTCGAAGGTCCTCGAGTACTTCGAGACGGGCGAGATCGAGGAGCTGGAGGAGCTACGCGCGGAGCTCCCGGTCGACATCGACGCGCTCACCGCGGTCGAGGGGGTCGGCCCGAAGACTATCGGCGACCTCTACGAGGCACTGGACGTCCGCGACCTGGACGACCTCGAGGAGGCGGCCCGCGAGGGGAAGATACAGGAGGTGAAGGGCTACGGCGCGAAGACCGAGGGGAACATCCTCGACGCGATCCCGTTCGCCCGGCAGTCCCGCGAACGGGCGTTACTGGGCGATGCCCGGCCGGTCGCCGACCGCCTGCTCGAGTACCTCCGCGGGCACGGGACGGTCGAGCGGGCCGACACCGGGGGCTCGCTCCGGCGGTGGCGGCCGACCGTCGGCGACGTAGACGTCCTCGCCGCGAGCGAGGACGGCGAGCGGGCGGTCGAGGCGTTCCTCGACTGGGAGGACGCGGACGAGGTCATCGAGGCCGGATCGACGAAGGCCTCCGTCCGGTCGAACGGGATGCGGGTCGATCTGCGGATAGCGGTCCCCGAGGAGTTCGGCGCGGCGCTGCAGTACTTCACGGGGAGCCGCGACCACAACGTCCGGCTCCGCAACCGGGCCATCGAGCGGGACCTGAAGATGAACGAGTACGGCGTCTTCGACGTCTCCGGAGTCGAGGATCCCGATTCTGGCCAGCGCGTCGGCGAGCGCGTCGCCGGCGAGACCGAGGAGGGGATGTACGAGGCGCTGGACCTCCCGTGGATCGAACCGGAGATGCGCGAGGACCGCGGCGAGGTGGACGCCGCGATCGCTGGCGAACTGCCGGAACTCGTGACCGTCGAGGACGTCCGCGGCGACCTCCACACCCACACCGACTGGTCGGACGGCAAGAACACGACCGCGGAGATGCTCTCCGCGGCGGCGGAGTTCGGCCACGACTACTACGCCGTCACCGACCACGCGACGGGACCGGGGATCGTCGGCGGCGTCGGCCTCTCCGACGAGGAACTGCTCGAACAGGTGGTGGAGATCCGCGAGGCCGCCGAAGGTGTGGATCTCGAGGTGTTCACGGGCGTCGAGGCGAACCTGGATCGGGAGGGCGGGCTGAACGTCGGCGACGACGCGCTCGACGAACTCGACGTGGTGGTCGCCTCGCCGCACGCCGCGCTCGACGGCGACGGCACCGACCGGATCGTCGCCGCCATCGAGCACCCCGAAACGGACATCGTGGGCCATCCCACCGGCCGGATGCTCAACCAGCGTTCGGGGCTGACGCTCGACTTCGAGACGGTCGGGAAGGCCGCCACCGAGCACGGCGTCGCCCTGGAGGTGAACGCCTATCCGCCGCGGCTCGATCTCCGGGGTGCGGCGGTGAAGACGGTCCTCGAGCAGGGGGCGACGATCGTCGTCGACACGGACGCCCACGCGCCGATCCACCTCGAGTTCCTCCGGTACGGCGTCCACACCGCCCGTCGTGGGTGGGCCGAGGCGGCCGACGTGCTCAACACCCGCGACGCCGAGGGCGTGCGGGCGTTCCTGGGGCTGTGACCGACGGACCGGAGCCGACGGAGCCGACGGACCCGACGGGGCCGGCGGACGGGGCCGGAACGGACGACGGTCTCCAGGGACCGTTCCTGCTCGACGTCATGCTCGGGAAGCTAGCGAGCTACCTCCGGATGTGCGGGTACGACGCCGCCTACGCGCTCGACAGAGGTGTCGAGGCCGACGAGGAGGTCCTCGACCTCGCCCGCGCGGAGGGGCGGACGCTCCTCACCCGCGACGTCGAACTCGCGGGGCGGGCCGGACGGTCGCTCCTGTTGACCGAGCGCGAGCCGGTAGACCAGCTCCGGGAGCTCGCCACGGCGGGGGTCGCGCTCGACCTCGACGAGCGACCCTCCCGGTGTGGCCGGTGTAACGGGCTCGTCGAGCGGGTGCCGACCGACGCATCGACCCCGACGTATGCGCCCGACACGGCGGAAACACCGCAGTGGCGCTGTACCGACTGCGGACAGGTGTTCTGGCGGGGGAGCCACTGGGACCGGGTGCGCGAGACGCTGGCGGGGATCGACGAGTGATCGGGTATGACCCACAGGTTTACTATTGATGGGGAGAAAACCATCATCAGGGGATGGCACCCTACGAGACGGTCGAGGAATACGAGATCAAGCGAGAGGGATACGTCGAGTCGGTCCGTATCCGGCGAACGGACGACGAACAGTATCCAAGCGGGTGGGACTACGCGCTCCACTACGGAGCGATCGGCGGGGAGACCCTCCTGCGCTACGACAACGCACACGAGCGGACGAAAGGACACGAACGGCACACCACGGAGGGCGTCGAGGAGATCGAGTTCCCGGGGATGGCCGAACTGCTGGCCCGGTTCCAGCGAGAGGTCGACGACCTTCCGCCGTAGTCCGGACTCGACGGGCGCCATCCGAACGACCCAGGTGAACCCCCATGACGGAGAACAAGACACTCACGGTGCGGCTCGGTGACGGTACGAAGACACGGGCCGAGGCACGCGAGCGGATCCGCCGCCTCGAAGGTGGCGAGAACCTCTCGGACAGGCACGTCCTCGTCCTCGAGGACGAGACGGAGCTCCACCGACTGCTCAGTCCGGCGAACCTCGACCTGCTTCGGGCGATCCGCCAGCACGAACCGGGGAGTATGCGGGCGGCGGCCGAGCTGGTGGACCGCGATTTCAAGGAGGTGCATCGGAACCTGACCGAACTGGAGGCGCTGAACGTCGTCACGTTCGAGCGGGAAGGGCGGGCAAAGCGGCCCGTCGTCCGCTTCGACGAGATCGACATCGAGGTTTCCCTGACGGCGGAGGAAGGCGACCCGGCCCCGGCGTAGGTCACGCGGTGTGCCAGCGGAGAGCACCCGTCGACTGCGACGACGGGACGGGCCGACGGAAGTCCATCCCGTTCACGCCCCGGCGGTGAGTCACGGAGCCGTGAAACCTGTGTGGGACGGGAGGAGCAGGTGCCGGGATTACTGGATGTGGTCGAGGCCGCCGGCGTTCGACTCCCATTCCTGACAGGGTTCCATGTCGTCCATGACCTCGCCGTCGAACCCGCAGTAGGGTTTCATGCCGTCGTTCGTCCTGACGTAGTTGAAGTGGGCGCAGTTGCCGCAGTAGACGTCCTCGCGGGGGGTGGGGTTCGGCTCGTCGACGAACTCGGCGTCGTGTCCGGCGGTGGCCGAGGAGCCGCCGTCGCTGACGGGCGGCCGATCCCGGCCGCTCCCGGCGGTCTGCGTCGGCGCGTCCCCGTCGGGGGTGCTGCCGAGGAAGCCGATGCCGGAGAGGCGGTTCCGGAGCCCCTCGTTCGACACCTCGACGACCCGGGTCTTCCCCTGCTTGGTCACCTCGAGTTTCACCGTCCCGCCGGGGTCGTTGCGGGTCTTGAAGTTGGCCACGGCGGTGAACACCGCCCAGAACGTCGTGAGCACGCCGAGGAAGTAGACCGCGGAGACGGGGAGGGTGTAGTCGGTCGCCATCCCGTACCACTGCATGGGGTAGAACTCCCAGAACAGCAGGACGCCGAACAGCGCGATGGCGGTACCGACGACCGAGGCGACGCGGACGCGACGGCCCGACTGCGGGAGGACGGTCACGACGCCGAGGAACGTGAGGGGGAACCCGATGCCGGCGGCGGTGATGGCGACCTCGCGGGCCTCGTACACCCCAAGTCCGAACAGTTCGGCGACGGCGGTCGACGTCCCGAAGACGAGCCCGGTCACCGCGAGCACGACGCCGACGAGGAACAGCGCGACGCCGGCGTAGAGCCGTCGGAGGTCGGGCCCTCCTCTGCCCCGCTCGTACACCTCCGAGAGACTGGCCATGGGGTCGTGTTGCGCGCGCTCGCACAAAAGGCTACGTCAGACGTCCGTCCGACTTCTGGCGATTTTGGGTCGCTCGGCGTCTCCTCCGTGGGACGACGGCTCGACGCCCGGGTGACTTCGGGTGGTGTTCAGAGCGCGAGCGGGTCGGCGGCCTCCCACCGGGGTTCGAACTCCGCTCTGACGGAACCGGCGAACTCGCGGTCGGTCAGGGCGATCATGCCGAACACCTCCTCGGCGTTCAGCGGATGCGGGACCTCGATGACCGTCTCGCCGCGGTCGACGAGGGCGAACGTCCCGGAGACGTTCTCGCTCGTGCGTACCTCGAACCGGTCGTGGTCCGACAGCGACTCGCGGTAGCGGGCACCGACGGAATCGGGGAGCAGCGGCACGAGGTCGGGGCGCATCAGCAGGCGGACGTCGACCCCGCGGTCGAGTCCCGCGACGAGTTCGTCGAGGACAAGCCCCTGCGCGCCGTCGATCTCCGACTCGAAGAACCGCTCGGTGTACGTCGAGAGGACGAACACGACCCGTTCGTCGGCGGCCGCCAGCCGCTCGACCATCAGTTCGACCACCGCCTCCGGGCCGACGGCGGCCGTCCAGAACGTCTCCTCGACGGGGTCGGCGGTTTCGAGTTCGTCCCGGAGGTCCGCGACGATCTCCTCGTACTGGTCGGCCTTGCGCTCGAGTTCTCGCCGCTTGTCCGCCAGCAGCCGCTCGAGGGCCGTGTCCGGCTCGACCGCGGCGTACTTCTTCGGCCGGCTGGCCGACTGCGACCGGACCATGTCGGCCTGCTCGATACTATTCAAAACGTCGTAGATGCGACCCATCGGGACGTCGCTGACCCGGGACAACTCCTTGGCGGTTGTCGGGCCCGTCTGCAGGAGCGAGCGGTAGGCCCGGGCCTCGTACTCGGAGAGGCCGAGGTCTCTCAGGTCGGCCATCACCGGCCCGAGAGGGTCGACGGCTATAAACACATCGGGAGTTTCCTCGCCCGTGGAACACCGAACGCCGTCGGCCCGCGGGTCGCTCACTCCAGGGAGGGCTGGTCGACCTCACCGACGCGGACCGAGAGCTCCTCGGGGTCGGCGGCGGGGGCCGAACGCTCGTCGCCGCGGCGGACGACCGCCGTCTCCCGGTCGCCCGGTACGACGACCTTCTCGTGGTCGGCGACGCGGAGGGCCGCACGGTGGAGGTCCGTCCCCGCCGGGGGCGTCTCGACCACGAGCGGGTCGTAGTGGTGGCGGGCACACGCGGCGGCGAAGGCGGCCACCTCGACGCCCATCCGGTCGGCGGCGCCGGCGAACGCCGAGAGCGCTTCACCGGCGGCCTCGCGGTACCGTTCCTCCCCCGAGAGATACGCGAGGTCGATCAGCGCGTCGGCGCACTCGACGTTCGTGTCGAGCGGGCGCAGGGGACGGTCGAGCAGCCCCGGACCTTCCGGGGGGCCGTCGAGGAACGCGCCATCCGTTGCCTGCAGGTCGAGCGTCCCGTCCGCGACCTCGCGGGCCGCATCGAGGTAGCGTTCCTTTCCCGTGACCTGGACGGCGGTCGTCAGGCCGGCGAGGAGCCGCGCGGCGTCGACGAGCAGGCCCGACGCGCCGGTCTCGTCCCCCTCCTCGTCGCGGTAGTGGGTGACCGTGCCGTCGTCGACGAGTTCCTCGAGGACGTGATCGAGCGCGCGC
>JBEPXB010000203.1:0-5830 GCA_041642135.1 Halobacteriales archaeon
CCTCGTAGAACAGCGCGACACGACCCCGTTCCTCGGCCCACCGGTCACAGACGTAGGCCGCCGTGTTGAACCGGTCCGGTACCTCCCAGTCGAACGCCGCCCGCAGGGCGTCGTAGTCCTCCCACTCCTCCTCGTAGAAGTGGTACGCGTCGAGTCGTGGCGTGTCGGTCATCGGTATAGTGTCTCGGGCCTGGTGAAGCCGCGTCACCTTCGGTCTGCTACGTGGTGACGCGGCCGGGCGCTTAAGCCCTCGCGTCGTCCCGGTGGTGTTTGGCCCCGTGTCGGACCTGTCAAAGACGTCCATCCGACGACCCACCACGAGGTCCGGGGCGTTTTATACACCCGTGTCGTGAGGGGCCGGTATGCAAGACGGGACGCGTATCGCGATCCTCGCACACGAGAAGTTCCCCGACCGCGCGAAAACGGCCGTCGGCCTCCTCCGGTACGGCGACCACGAGGTCGTCGCGGTCCTCGACCGGGAGATAGCCGAGTCCGACCCGGATGCTCGGGTCGACGACTACGTCCCGGACGTCCAGGACGCGCCGATCGTTGGCCGTGCGGCGGACGCGCCCGAGTTCGACGTCCTGGTGGTCGGGATCGCTCCGATCGGCGGCGGGTTCGACCGCTCGTGGCGGCCGGACGTCGAGACGGCGATCGAGGCCGGCGCGGACGTCTGGGCCGGCCTCCACTACTTCCTCGCGGAGGACGAGGGGTTCGCCGCGCTGGCCGAGGAGCACGGCGTCGACATCTGGGACGTCCGCCGGCCGCCCGACGACCTGACGGTCGCGGAGGGGACCGCCGGCGACGTCGACGCCACGGTGGTCCTCACCGTGGGCTCGGACTGCTCGACCGGGAAGATGACGACGACGATGGAGCTGTTCGAGGCGGCCCGCGAACGCGGGTGGAACGCGGGGTTCGTCCCGACGGGACAGACGGGCGCGATGATCGCCGGGGAGGGGATCGCCATCGACCGCGTCGTCGCGGATTTCGCCGCCGGGGCGACCGAGCGGATGGTACTCGACGCCGCGGAGGGCAACGACTACGTGTTCGTCGAGGGCCAAGGGAGCATCGTCCACCCCGCCTACTCCGCGGTGACGTGCGGTATCCTCCACGGCGCGATGCCGGAAGCGATGGTGCTCACCCACGAAGCCGGCCGCGAGGTCATCCACGGCTTCGAGTCGTTCGCGATCCCCGACCCCGGGACGCTCGTCTCGCTGTACGAGGACCTCGCCGGGGCGGTCCACGAGTCCTCGGTCGTCGGGGGGGCGCTGAACACCCGGGGGCTCGAGCCCGCGGAGGCGTCGGACGCCGTCATCGGGTACGCGGACGCCATCGACGCGCCGGCGGTCGACCCCGTCCGGAGCGACGCCGACCCCCTGCTCGACGCCATCGCGGGGGCAGAATGACCCTGGAGACCTCCTTCGAGCGGGTCGAACTCCCGCTCGACGTGCCGTTCGGCATCTCCCGGCGGACGACGACCGCGGCCGAGAACGTCGTCGTCCGGGTCGGGGACGGCGAACACGTCGGCGTCGGCGGGGCCGCTCCCTCCGCACACTACGGCGAGACGGCCGACACGGTCGAGGCGGTGCTCCCAGGGCTCCTCGACGCAGTCTCGGGCCTCGACGACCCGCTCGCCGTCGACGCGGTCCACGAACGGATGGACGGCGCGGTGCGAAACAACCCGGCGGCGAAGGCGGCAGTCGACATCGCGCTCCACGATCTCGCCGCCAAGCGAGCGGACCTCCCGCTCTACCGCTACCTGGGACTGGACGGCCGGAACGCAGTCACCTCCTCGTACACCGTCGGGATCGCGGAGACCGAGCGGATGCACGAGCGCGCGGCGGAGGCCGCCGGCGCGGGCTACGAGGTACTGAAAGTGAAACTCGGGACGGAACCGGACCGCGACCGGGAGGTGATCGCGGCGATACGGGACGCCGCACCCGGCGCGACGGTGCGGGTCGACGCGAACGAGGCGTGGGCGCCCCGCGAGGCCGTCCGCAAGAGCGAGTGGCTCGCGGAGTTCGGCGTCGAGTTCCTCGAACAGCCCGTCCCCGCGGAGGACCCCGACGGGCTGAAGTTCGTCTACGAACGGAGCGCCGTCCCGGTCGCGGCCGACGAGTCCTGCATCACCGCGGAAGACATCCCGCGCGTGGCCGACCGGACGGACATCGTGACGCTGAAGCTGATGAAGACGGGCGGGATCAGACCCGCCATCGAGGCGATACACGCCGCACGCGCACACGGCCTGGAGGTGATGCTCGGGTGTATGCTGGAATCGAACGCCTCGATCGCGGCGGGTGCGCATCTCGTCCCCCTGCTCGACTACGCCGACCTCGACGGGTCGCTCCTGCTCGCCGAGGACCCCTTCGATGGCGTGCCGATGCCGGACGGCCACCTCGACCCGGCGGCGTTCGAGGCCCCCGGCACCGGTGCTCTCGAGGCGCCGGACCCGGGGACCGGGGACGGCGAGCGGGGCGGGTGAGACGGGGATGACCCGCACGGAGCACCACCGCAAGCTAGAGCGGATGTTCGGCCGGACGAACTGCAACCAGGGGATGGACCTCGAGATCGCCATCGAGGAGGGTGCGGCTGAACTGGAGCTCGTGGCCGAGCCGTCGATGCACCACCCCGCCGGCGGCGTCCACGGCTCGTACTACTTCAAACTGCTCGACGACGCGGCCTTCTTCGCGGCCAACTCCCTCGTCGAGGACGTCTTCCTCCTGACGACGGACTTCCACCTCTACCTGGAGCGGCCCGTCTCCTCGGGCGTCCTGACGGCGACGGGCGCGGTCGTGAACGACAACCCCCGCCAGACCATCGCCGAGGCGGTCTGCCACGACGAGGACGGGAACGAACTCGCACGCGGGTCGGGGACCTTCGCCCGGTCGAGCGTCGAACTGAGCCCCGAGATCGGCTACGAATAGGTCACGAGGCCGGAGGCGGCTCGGTGGCGGCGGCCGACGCCCCGCGGGTGGGACCGACTCGTCCGCTGAGTCGTCTGCGCCGTTTAAGTATCGCCCGTTCCGAACTACGTCACAAGGGGGAAGGGATGGAACGGGTCTCGACGAACATCAGGATGCTCGACCACCACCTCGGTGGGGGAATACCGGCCGGCAGTATCACGGCCCTGGTCTCGCCCCCGGCGAGCCAGGTGAACCCGCTGTTCTACGCGCTGATGGGCGAGCGCTCATGGCTCTACCTCTCGACGTACCGTTCGGAACGGGCGGTGAGCGACGAGCTCGAGGACCTCCTGTGGGGCGACGTCGAGATCGAGTTCCTCGGCGTCGAGCGGCCGGCCCGACGGATGCACGAGGCGCTCCAGGCCTCCGACGAGGACCGGCACGTCATCGTGGACACGATGAACCCGATGGAGAAGATCTCCCACGAGAGCCGGTACGTCGACCTGCTCAACGGGCTCAAGGACTACCTGCTCGACAGCGGTCGCGTCGCCGTCTGTCACTGCACCCGGCACGGCGACCCGCCGCCGCTGCGCGAGTCCACGCTCACCGTCGCGGACATGGTCCTGAAGCTCGACACCACCGTCGAGAAACAGGGCATCGAGAACACCCTCGTCGTCCCCAAGCACCGCTCCCGCGAGGCCATCGAGGAGGTCATCAAACTGGACCTCGGCGGGGAGGCGGCCGTCGACGCCTCGCGGAACGTCGCGTAGGACGGCATGTAATCCTGGTTCGGCTCCTGACGATGCGGACCGGAGAGCGTCGACCGATCCGGCCTCCGGACCAGGGGGCGAAACGATAGCACACGACGAGCCGTGTATCGCCCTCGCAGGGTCTCAACACACTTATCCCGGGCACACGACTCCGTGGAGGTATGAGCGACGTCGCGGTCACGTTACCCGACGGCTCCGTCCTCTCCGTCGAGGCGGGGTCGACGGTGGAGGACGTGGCGTACGAGATCGGCCCCGGCCTCGGGCGGGACACGGTCGCGGGCGTGGTGGACGGCGAACTCGTGGACAGACACACCCCCATCGAGGAGGACGTCGACCTCGTCATCGTCACCGACCAGTCCGAGGAGTACCTCCGGGTGCTGCGGCACTCGGCGGCGCACGTCTTCGCACAGGCGCTCCAGCGGCTCCACCCGGAGGCGAAGCTGACCATCGGCCCGCCCACCGACGACGGGTTCTACTACGACATCACGGGCGTCGACCTCGACCAGGAGGACCTGGAGGCGATCGAGGCGGAGATGGCCGAGATCGTCGAGGCCGACTACGAGATCGAGCGGGTCGAGCGCAGTCGAGAGGAGGCGTTCGAGATCTACGAGGACAACCCCTACAAGCGGGAGATCCTGGAGACGGAGGCCGCGGGCGAGGAGGTCGTCTCCTTCTACGTTCAGGACGGCTGGCAGGACCTCTGTCAGGGCCCGCACGTCGACTCGACCGGCGAGGTCGAGGCGTTCGACCTGCTCGACATCTCCTCGGCCTACTGGCGCGGCGACGAGACGAACGACACCCTCACTCGCGTCCACGGGACGGCGTTCCCGAGCGAGTCGGAACTGGAGGAGTACCTCGAACGCCGCGAGCAGGCAAAGGAGCGCGACCACCGGAAGATCGGCCGCGAGATGGACCTCTTCTCGGTTCCCGACCACTCGCCGGGCTGTGTCCACTTCCACCCGAACGGGATGCGCATCCGGCGCGAACTAGAGGAGTACATCCGCGGGATGAACGACCGGCTGGGCTACGAGGAGGTCTGGACGCCCGAACTCAACAAGGCCGAGCTCTGGAAGCCCACGGGCCACTACGACAACTTCACCGCCCAGGGGGAGATGTTCAACTGGGAGCAGGACGACACCGAGTACGGCCTGAAGCCGATGAACTGCGCGAACCACGCGTACATCTACGACCGGGAGAAACACTCGTATCGGGACCTCCCGATCCGGTTCTCGGAGTTCGGCACCTGCTACCGGAACGAACAGTCCGGCGAGCTCTCGGGGATGCTCAGGGTTCGAGGATTCACCCAGGACGACGGCCACGCGTTCGTCCGCCCGGACCAGATCCAGGGGGAGATCGTCGACGCGCTCGCGGTCATCGAGGAGATCTACGGCGACGTCGACCTCGACGTGAAGTACGTCCTCGAGACGCAGGGCGAGAACGCGGTCGGGAGCGACGAGATCTGGGCGCAGGCGACCGAGTCGCTGCGCGACGCCCTCGAGGGCGAGGGGCTGGAGTACGCGGTCGACGAGGGGGAGGCGGCGTTCTACGGCCCGAAGATCGGCATCAACGCCGTCGACGCCATCGGCCGGGAGTGGACGGTCGGCACCGTCCAGGTCGATTTCAACATCCCCGAGCGGCTCGAACTCAGCTACGTCGGCGAGGACAACGAGGAGCACCGGCCGGTGATGCTCCACCGGGCTCTGTTAGGATCGTTCGAGCGGTTCATGGGCGTCATCATCGAGCACTTCGACGGCCGGTTCCCGCTCTGGCTCGCCCCCGAGCAGGTCCGGGTGCTCCCCGTCACCGACGGGAACCTCGACTACGCCGAGGAGGTAAAGCGCGAACTCGGCAGTCGGGGGTTCCGCGTCACCGTCGAGGACCGCGACCAGACGGTCGGCCGGAAGATACGCGGCGCCCACGACGACCGCGTGCCGTACATGCTGATCGTCGGCGACGACGAGGAGGAAGCGAACACCGTCTCCGTGCGGGACCGACAGGAGCGCGAGCGCAAGGACGTCGATCCGGCGGCGTTCTACGACCACCTCGAGGCCGAACGCGCGGAGAAGCGGACGGCCCCGGACTTCCTGGCGGACTGATCGGGAGCGAATCCCTCCCGGTCACTCCTCGTCCGGCGGTTCCCTGCCCGCGGTACCGGTGTCC
>JBEPXB010000204.1:0-5821 GCA_041642135.1 Halobacteriales archaeon
CGCTCGACCGCCCGGCTCAGGTGGTAGCCGACGACGTGGACGCTCTCGGCGCGGAGCCGACCGGCGTCGGGAGTCGCGTCGGTCCCGCTCGCGCTCCCGAGCGTGACGACCCGGCCGAACGGCCGGACGGCGTCGAGGCTCCGGTCGAACGTCTTCCCTCCGACGCCGTCGAGGACGAGGTCGACGCCCTCGTCGGTGTGTTCGGCGATGACCTCGCGGAAGTCCTCGGACTCGTAATCGACCGTGTGGTCGGTGCCGAGCCGTTCGGCGAACCGGCGCTTTTCGTCGGTACTGGCGGTCCCGAAGACGGTCGCGCCCCGGGCGGCCGCGAGCTGGACGCTCGCCGACCCGAGCCCGCCGGCGGCCGCGTGTATCAGGACGTCGTCGCCGGGGCGGAGCCCGCCGCAGGCGTGGAGACTCTCGTGGGCCGTCAGGAACTGGACCGGGAAGGCGGCGGCCGCCTCGAACCCGAGCGAGTCAGGTATGGAGAAGACGCGGTCGGCGTCTGCGACGACCACCTCCGCGTAGGAGCCCCGCGTCGGGAAGACGGCGACGCGGTCGCCGACCTCGAACCTCGCCGCTTCGCCGACCGCCCGTACCGTGCCGGCGGCCTCGATCCCGGGGACGAACGGCAGGTCGTGCGCCCGGCTCGAGGAGCCGCGGCGCCGCTTGATGTCGGCGAAGTTGACGCCCACCGCTTCGACGTCAACAGAGACCTCGCCCGGACCCGGTTCCGGCGCGTCCAGTTCGACGGGTTCGAGGACGTCCGGACCGCCGTGTTCGGTGACGTGGATGGCACGCATGTCGTGGTGGGCCGGACCGGACGAGCAAAGGGTTTCGGGGTCGGCGGGCGACGGCGGGCGACCCGCGGCGGCGGTCAGCCGACGAGCTGGAGGACCTGTTCGGCCGTCTCGCGGACCGTCTCGTCGGGGTCCTCGAGGAGCGGCCGGACGGCATCGGCGGCGTCGGCATCGAGCCCCGCGAGCGCGAGACAGGCGTTCCGGCGGACGGTCGGGTGCTCGTCCTCGAGGAGCGCGGTCAGACGGTCGACGGTCGTCCGACGCTCGCCGGCGGGCGTCCCGGCGACGTACGCGACCAGCAGTGCCGCCCACTCGCGGACCTGCGGGTCCTCGTCGGCCAGCGCGTCGAGCACCTGCGGGGTCGCCGTCGTGGCCGAGGGGGTGACCTGTGCGACCGACGCCAGCGCACAGAGGAGGTGCGCGCGGACGCGCTCGTCGTCGGCGTCGAGCGACGACTCGATGTCGGCAGCGTGGGGCTCGAGCCGTTCGGGGTCGTTCGCGGCCATCCGCGCGAGCGCCTCCGCGCCGGCGCGCCGACCCTCGGGCTCCGGGTAGTCGAGCAGCGAGACGAGGTCGACCGGGTCGACCGAGCCGGGGTTGCCGTGGGAGACCTCCGAGAGCAGCCGGCCCGGGACGAGGTCGTCGGTCATCGTACACGGGGGTCGCACTCGGTCGTACTTGACCCTTCGTCTCGTCGGGGACGCGGTCTGATGTTCGCCTGCCGGCCGGACGACAGAGACGGAGGCGTTCTGGGAAGGGTTCGTCGCTGAACCCGGATCGAACGTTCTTGTCTACCCGTACCGCCGCCACCGTTCGTCGAAGACGGTCGACCCGTTGACCCACACCCGGGTTTCGAGGTGGCTCGCGCCACGCGAGACCCGGCCCGTCGCCTCCACCTCGACCGTCTCGTGTCCGTAGTCGAGTTCGGCCTCGACCCGCGTCTCGAACGTCGCCGTCCCGGGGTCGTCGGCGACGACCGACGCGGTGACGTCCCGGTGCCAAGTCAGGGACGTCCCGTCCGGCCGGGTGACGGTCTTGCCCCCGTCGAGACGGAATCGGGCACGGTCCCCGGTGTGGCTCCGTGCCGTCTCCCACCGTCCCGTCGCACCGGAGGTGTACGGCGTCCGGACGGGGACGCGCTCGTCGGGGCCGGTCATCTCGACCGCGTCGTCGAACCCCGGCACGCCGCCCTCGTGGACCATCCCCGGGAACCGCAGGACCGTCCGTGCCCCGGGGGCCGAGTGAAGACGGAGGCAGCCCTGCTCGTTCCGGGGGAGCACGCGCGGGAAGTGACCGGCGGCGACCGCCAGCCGGATTCGATGGCCCGGCTCGAACACGTGCGAGGTCGGGGTGAGCGGGATCTCAAGGTCGACCGGTTCGCCGTTCCGGGGAAGCGGTTCGGGGTCACCCGGCGCGTGGCCGCCCCGGTGGTCGGCCGCGAGTCGCCCCGACGTGACCAGCCGGGCGGGTTCGTCGGGCGCGACGTCGACGACCCGCACCCCGACGACCGGCGCGGGCGTCGTCGCCGAGACGCGGACAGCCACGACCCCGGTCCCCGTGAACTCGACGGCGTCGTCGAGAACCGGGGATTCGGCGGTGAGCGACCGTGCGTCGTCGGCGCTCGTGTCCACACCGGGGTTCTCCACGCCGCCGACCCGCTCCAGCGACTCCATCCCGATCGTGTGGTCGTACGCGCGCTCGCGGACGACCGGGTCGCCCTCGTCCCCGTCCCCCTCGTCGGGGTCGCCCTCACCCCCGTCCCCCTCGTCGGCGGTTGCCTCGGCGAGTTCCAGTCCTTCACTCGTGAGGACGAACGAGCGTGTGGGGTGCGTCTCGACGGTCGGCCAGCGGTCCCTCCCGCGCCAGGTGCCCGCACCGACTCGCCAGCCGCCGTCGCGTTCGGTCCAGTAGGCGACCGGCGGGAGGTCGGCCTCCGACCCGCGCTCCCGGTCGGGGGTGTCCTCGCGGAGGTGACGGTCGAACCAGTCGACGGCCTGCCGGCGGAAGTCGATCGCCGTCTCTCGGCCCTGTTCGGGCATCCGGTGACGCCAGGGACCGACGATCAGTCGCTTCTCGACCTCGAGCGCCTCGACGAACGGGACCATCGAGGCCGTGTGGACGTCCCGGGTGCCGCAGGCGGCGAGCGTCGGCACGCCGATCTCCCCGGGTTCTACCCTCCGCTCGACCCAGAAGTCGTCCTCCAGGTCGTGGTCGAGGAACCTGAACAGCCAGGGCCGCTCGCGCTCGAGCCGGTCGAGGCGGTCGTGCCAGACCCGCGCCCAGCGACCCTCCTCGTCCCGTCGACCGGGTGGGAGCGCCTGTCTGGCCTGGAACTCGGTCGCCCAGACCGCCCGCTTCAGGGGGTTCAGGACCCCGCCGGTGTACGAGGAGGCGTACCCCGAGGGCGCGACCGAGACGGGGACGATGGCGCCGAGGGCGTCGGGGGCGGCCGCGGCGGTCGCATACTGGGTCCAGGCGCCGTAGGAGAGCCCGAAGGTCCCGATCCGTCCCGTGGTCCACGGTCGCTCGGCGAGCCAGTCCACCACCGTCGCCGTGTGCTCGCCGTCGGCGCGGGCGAACGGCGTCGGCTCGCCGGTCGAGGCGCCCGTCCCGACCAGGTCGGCCACGACCACCTCGTAGCCGCTCCGGGCGAAGTACTCGATCGAGGGGTGCCAGCTCCCGAACGCGATCCAGTCGTCCTTCCGGTAGGGCGTGGCGATCAACACGACTGGACGGGGCCCGTCGTCGCCGGGCGGTTCGTACCGGGTCGCGGCGACGGTCGCTCCCTCGACGGGGATCAGCAGGTCGGGGTGGTGTCGGATCTCGCCGGAGCGCATACCGGGTCGGCGGGCGAACC
Source organism: Halobacteriales archaeon (assembly GCA_041642135.1). Lineage (GTDB taxonomy): Archaea > Halobacteriota > Halobacteria > Halobacteriales > Haloarculaceae > Salinirubellus. Next base: position 3,658 of record JBEPXB010000204.1, read on the forward strand.
CGGCTTGAAGATTGTGCCGGGACGACAGAGTTAACCCGGATCGGCGGGCCGTTCGGCCATGGGACTCACGCTCGATCTCGCGGGAACGGCGATCGATATCGCCGACGGCGGCCCGCCACCGGAGACGCTCGACCGGGCGAAGCTCGCCATCCGGGACTACCTCGGCGTCGGACTCTACGGGTCGCGGCACCCCGTCGGCGAGCGTATCGGGGCGTTCGTCGAGGCGGCCGAACCCGGGACCGCGGCGACGCTCCTGGGAGGCGGGACCGCGAGCACGACGGGCGCAGCGCTGGCGAACGGGACGTTCGGCCACGCCATCGACTACGACGACACGTTCGAGTCGATCGTGCTCCACCCGACGGCGCCGGTGTTCGCGGCCGCGCTCGCGACCGCCGAGCGGGTCGACGCCGACGGCGAGGCACTGCTGGGAAGCTACGTCGCCGGCGTCGAGGTCGCTTACCGGATCGCCCACAGCGTCTATCCGGGCCACTACGACAACGGCTGGCACCTCACCGGCACCGTCGGGACGTTCGGCGCGGCGGCCGCAGCGGGGACCCTGTTGGACCAGTCCCCGGAGACGCTGGCACGGGCGTTCGGCATCGCCGGATCGTGCTCCTCCTCGCTGAAGAAGAACTTCGGGACGATGACCAAGCCGCTCCACGCGGGTCACGCCGCGGAGATGGGGACCCGGGCGGCACTGCTGGCCGACTCGGGATTCGGTGCGACGGGCGAGGTCATCGAGGGACCGATGGGCTACGGCAGCGTGATGAACCCCACTGGAAGCTTCGACGAGGAGGACATCCGCGAGTCGCCGGGGGGCCACTGGGGGGTCGAGGACATCGGTCTCAAACCGTACCCGTCGGGCGTCATCACCCACGCGGCGATGGAGGCGATGCGTCGAACCGTCGCCGAGCACGACCTCGGCCCGGAGGACGTAGAGCGCGTGGTCGTGACGCTCGACGAGGCGGCCTCGGAGATGCTCATCCACGCCGACCCGTCGGACGAACTGGAGGCGAAGTTCTCCATCGAGTTCTGCCTGGCCGCCGTCCTGCGAGAGGGTGACGCCGGCGTCACGGAGTTCGACGACGAGTACGTGACCGCACCGGCGACCCGCGAGGCGATGGCGCTCGTCGAGCGGGCGTTCGAGCCCGGCCTCTTCGGGGAGGCGTTCGCCGGCTACGGCGCCCGGGTGACCGTCGAGACGACCGACGGCGAGGCCCACGTCGCCGAGGAGCGCCGCGCGCCCGGGAGCCCGAGCAATCCCCTCCCGGAGGAGCGCTGGAGGGCGAAGTTCCACGAGTGTGCCGCGCCGGTCCTGGAGCGCGATGTCGCCGAGCGGGTCGCGTCGCTGACCGCGGGGCTAGAGGGTCTGGACGACCTGACGCCGCTGCTCGACGCCCTTGGCGGGGACGACGAGAGCTGAGGTCGGAGCCAGTCACGAGGACCGGTCGGAACCGACGCGAACGACACCGGGCCGAACCGCCCGGAAACCGTCGGCGAGGGGGTGTCAGCCACCGCCAACAAGATTTAAGTCACAATGGCGTACCTTACGGACGTATGCCAGACAGTGACGGACACAGCAGCGACACGATCAGGCGACGCCGCGTGCTCCAGGCACTCGGTGTCGGCACCGCGGCGGGCCTCGCTGGGTGTGGGAGCGGCGGTGGCGGCGGCGACGGCGGTGACGGCGGCGGTAGTGACGGTGGTGACGGCGGCGGTAGTGACGGTGGTGACGGCGGCGGTAGTGATGGCGGCGACGGCGGCGGTAGCGGTGACCTGGGCGAGCGTGTCCCGACGATCAGCATGGAGTACTGGTCGAACCTCGGCGGCCAGACGACCATCTTCGAGAACACCGCGCCGCAGATAAAACAGGACATCGAGGAGAACCTCGGGGTGACACTGGAGGTCGTGCCGGTGGAGTTCACGACCCAGATCAACAACACGATCCAGGACAAGCGGACCCACCACGTGGGGTTCTGGTACCACACCAGTACCCCGGACCGGCTGGACCCGGAGGAGATGACCCGTCGGTACTCCGCGGACTGGGCAGGCGGCAACGGGCAGGCCAACCCGGCGAACTACGCGAGCTGCGAGTTCAGCGACCCCGCGGTCCTGCAGGGCCAGGCGGCGGACCCGGACGAACGGCAGGAGCTCGTCAACGAGG
>JBEPXB010000205.1:0-5796 GCA_041642135.1 Halobacteriales archaeon
CGGGACTGAACGCCGGCGAGCCGTTCCGCGAGGCCGACTCCGCCGACCTCGACCGGATGCACGCGGTCAACGTCAGGGGGGTGTTCGTCGGGACACAGGCCGCCGCCAACGACATGATCGAGCGGGACGTCGAGGGCTGTGTCGTCAACACGGCCTCGATCAGTTCGAACGTCGCCCAGTTCGGCCAGGTCGGCTACGACGCCACGAAGGGCGCGATCCGGATGATCACCCGCGGGTCGGCGCTGGAACTCGCCGAACACGGCATCCGCGTCAACGCCGTCGCCCCGGGACAGATCGCCACCGAGTTCACCGAGGGGTGGACCGAGGAGGCACACCGGATGGCCGCCGAGGACGGGTTCCTCAAGCCGCTCCCCCTGGGCCGGGCGGGCGTCCCGGAGGACGTCGCGCCGGCGATACTCTACCTCGCCAGCGACGGCGCGGGCTACGTCACAGGTCATCTCCTGGCGGTCGACGGCGGCTGGCAGGTGCTGTGATACGGTCGTGCGGTCGTCCGTTACCGATGCGTCGGTCTCCCGGCGGCGACCGACCGTCCCGGGTGGACGGCGAACCGGACCGGCCGGACGCAGATAGCTATTTCCGGCCGGGCGAGCGGGTAGTCGTATGTCACAGCCACAGTCGCTCGACATCGACGCCGACCGGTTCCGCGAGACGTTCGACGCCTACTCCGAGATCGGCGCGACCGAGAACGGCGGCCTCCACCGGCTCGCGCTCTCGGACGCCGACCAGGAGGCCCGCGACCTGCTCGTCGAGCACATGGCGGACCTCGACCTCGAGATACGCGTCGACGAGTTCGGCAACACCTACGGCCGCAGACCGGGCCGCGACCCGGACGCCGATCCCGTGCTGATCGGCTCGCACCTCGACTCACAGCCCTACGGCGGGCGCTACGACGGCCAGCTCGGGGTGCTCACCGCGCTCGAGACCCTCCGGACGCTCGAGGACGAGGGCGTCGAGACCGACCGGCCGATAGAGCTCGTCAACTGGACCAACGAGGAGGGTTCGCGGTTCGAGCAGGCGATGGTCGGCTCGGGCGTGGCCGTCGGTGCGGTCGAGCTCGAGCACGCTCTCTCGCTCTCGGACGCCGACGGGAACACGATGGCCGAGGAACTGGAGCGGATCGGCTACGACGGCGACCACCCGGCCGCGGTCACCGACGCACACGCCTACCTCGAGCTCCACGTCGAGCAGGGACCCGAACTGGAGCAGAGCAGCGCGAGTATCGGCGTCGTCGACGGCGTGTTCGGGCTCAGCTGGATGGAGGTCACGATGCGTGGCCAGGCCAACCACGCCGGCCCGACCGCGATGCACGACCGCCGGGACGCGCTGGTCGCCGCGACCGACGCCGCCAGCGAGATCCACGACCTCCCGAACCGGCTCTCGGAGGACGCCGTCGCCACGGTGGGGCGGATGGACGTCTCGCCGAACTCGATCAACGTGATCCCGGACGAGGTGACGTTCACGGTCGACGTCCGATCCTACGACGAGGCGGTGGTCGAGCGCGCCCCCGACGCCGTCGAGTTCGAGGCCTCGACCGCCGCCGAGCGCGAGGGCGTCGACCACGAGCTCGAGCGGCTGTGGTCGATCGACCCCCTGGAGTTCTCCCCGGTCGTCCGCGAGGCCGTCGCCGCCGGCGCCGAGACCGCCGGTGTCCCCTACCGGCACATCGTCAGTGGCGCCGGCCACGACGCCAACTACATGGCACAGGTCACCGAGTCGGGGATGGTGTTCGTCCCGAGCGTCGACGGGATCACCCACAACGAATCGGAGTTCACCGAGTGGGAGGACTGCGTCGCCGGCGCGCGGACCTACGCGAACGCGACGCTCGAACTCGCGACCGAGTGATACGGTCGGTTGTAACGATTTACCGGTGAGCGCCCGGACTGGGTCACCGCTCACCGGTAAAAGACTACAACCGTCCGTACGAGGCCGCGTCCGCGACCGAAGGGTCCGGGGCTGACCGACGGGGCCCGTTCAGCCGCTGATCCGGACGCCCGCCGCCGAGGCGCTCGCGTTCGCCGTCGAGGCGTTCGCTGCCGAGACGTTCACCCACGTGTAGGCGTGTTCGTATGCGTTCTCGACCGTCGGCTCGGCGGGCGGTGCCCCCCGGTAGAGGAGGTAGGTGAGCCGGAGCCGGTCGCCGGTCATCGTCGGCGCGACGGTGTGGTTGCGCCGCCAGCCCTCCCCGTCGGCCACCTCGGGGGTGAACCGGCGGAGTTCCTCGCGTTCGCGCACCCGGACGCTGTCGTTCGTGACGGTCACGCGCTGGATCTGGACGAGGACGCTGTAGGAGACCGTCTCCCCCTCGCGGTTCGTCAGCCCGACGTGCTGCGAGCGGGGCTCGCCGGCCGCGAACTCCGTCGGATAGCCCGTAGTGACCAGGTCGCCGTCGGCGTCCTCCGCGAGGAGGTAGAACTCGGTGAACCGTTCCCGGTCCCCCGGGACGGCCGTCGCGTACGCCACCCCGCCGACGGAGACGACCACGGCGATCGCGAGCAGGACGTTCAGGGCGGCGTCGCCGCGGGTCTCCGGTTCGGTCAGCGTCGTCCGCGCCGTCTCGGCCCAGGACCGGACCGGGACGGCGAACCGCTCCTCGGGCGGGAGCGCACGGCGACGGCGGGCGGCGACGCCCGCACAGAGGAGCGTCACGAGCGCGAGCGAAACGACGGCGCTCGCCGGGCCGAGGCCGACAGTGAGGCTCAGCGCACCACCGAGCACCGCCGCGAGGACGACGCTCGAGAGCACGCCGAGCGCGGCCCGCGCGGGTCCGCCGGGGGCGTCGTGGCTCGCGGCCGCGCCGTCGGCATCGCGGTCCCCGACCGCGCTCTCGTCCTCGCGGCCTGCGGCCGCGCTTTCCCTCCCGCGGCCTGCGGCCGCGTGCCCGGGAAACAGCGCCGCGACCAGCGCGTACCCCGGGCCGAACAGGACGAACGCGAACCCGAGGACGGCCCGGAGCGGCGTGTCGGCGAGGAAGGGGAGGAGCGTCGCTGCGGTCGCCGCCAGCGCCAGGACGACGACGACCACGAGGTCGGCGTCGATACCCGCTCCCGTCCGGTCGTTTCCGGGGACGCTCGATCCGGCCATCAGGAACCCGCAGGGGAGTGGCGGACAAAAACCGGTCGGTCCTCAGGAGCGGTCGGCGTCGGCATCGGCCGGTCCGAGGACCGTCTCGACGTCGGCCAGCGAGGCGGCCGCGACCGACCGCGAGGCCTCGTCCGGCGCGAACGCCACCCGCTCGAACCGCTCGGTCAGCCCCCGGACCGCCTCGAGTCGCTCCGGGTCGACCCCGTCGGCCGCACACGCGCCGTAGAACTCCCAGTGGGTCGCCTCCGGACCGACCCCGACCTGCCCAGCGAGCGCGCGCCGGACCGCCCGGTAGCCGGCCGTCGTCACGAGGTCGTAGTCGCCAGCGTCCATCGCCGCCCTGACCGCATCCAGGGCCGCCGCGGGGTCGGCGACGGCCGGTTCGCGGCGCTCGTCGGTCGATCCTACTCCGCGGTCGGTGGTGGTTCTCTCGCCCGCTTCCGACCGACGGCGGACGAGGAGGGCGCCCCCCGCGGCCAGCACGAGGAGCACGGCGACCGCAGCGAGCGGGAGCACGAGTCCGTCGACGGGTGGCTCCGCCCCGCCGAGCGGTTCGAACCGGACCGTCGCAGTCGCCTCCGTCGAGCCGAGGTTCCCGCCCGACCCGTCGAAGGATAGCCTGACGGTCCGTTCGGCCGGCCCCTCCGTCGGGAGGACCGCCCGCGGGACGGTGAGGTTCCCCTCGACCGACCCGTTCCGGTCGGAGCGGAGCGTCCCGAGCGACCGGCCGGCGACGCCGACACGCACCGTCCGCCCGGCGAGCGGCCGGCCGTCGGCAGTGGTGAGCCGTCCATCGACCGCGATGCTACGGTTGCCCGTCCGGTCGACGGTCGCCGACAGCACCGTCGCCGTCTCGCGGACCGTCACCTCGACCGTTCCAGTCACCGGTTCGATCGCCCGGTCGGACGCCTCGAACCCGACGACGAGCGTCCGTTCGCCCGGCGGGATCCCTGCGGGGAACCGCCCGCCGGGTGTGGCCTCGCCCTCGGGACCGGTCCGGTTCGAGCCGAGCCGGCGGTCGCCGACCCGCACCGTCACCGGGAGGCCCCGTACCGCGACCTCGGCGGCCACCGTCTCCCCGGCCGCGATCCCCCCGGCAACCGTCCCCCCGGCCGTCACCCGTACCCGGGCGCCGATCCGGTCGCCGTAGGCCGCCTCCGTCGGCGCCGACAGCACCGTCAGTTCCGCGTCGACCCCCTCGATGCGGGGCGTCACCGTCGCGTTCGAGGGGAGGTACGGCGACTCCGCCGCCGGGTGGAGTCCGACCGCGGTGCGGACGGTGCCTGCGGGGACCGTCACCGGTCGGTAGACCAGCCGGTAGTGACCCGTCGCGTTGGTCCGCGTCCGCGCCCGGACGCGCCGCTCGACGCGTCCGTCACGGACCAGCGAGAGACCGACCCGCGCGTCCGCGACGGCCGTCCCGTTCGCCGTCGTCACCCGGCCGGTCACGACCACCGGGTCGAGGAAGGAGCCGACCGGGGTTCCGAGACGGGCGGTCGTGTCGGTCTCGACGAACAGCGCGCCCTCGGCCCCCTCGACGACCCGGGTCACGTTCGTCGTGGTCTCGTTGACTGTCCGACTCCCGGAGGAGACGTCGGTCCCGCCCCGCGTCACGTTCCCGAGCGACCGGGTGAGGTTCCCGCCGGTCCGCTCCGCCTCGTCGGCGAGCACCCGGAGTTCGCGGGCCTCGCGGCGGGCCCGCGACGCGTTCCCGCTCGCCCGCGCCTCGCGGTAGTCCTCGTAGGTCTCGCGGAACCGCCGGACCGTCCGGGCGTACTCCCGGCCCTCCCGGCGGGCCCGCCGGAACTCGCGGGCGTTCTCGTCGTCCCGTTCGGTCCTCGTCTCGCGGGACACCTCGACGTACGTCGAGAGGGTCTCGTCGTAGCTCCCGTTCAGCCGCTCGCACGGCTCGAACTCTCCCACGCTGACCGCGCGCGAGCAGTCGACGACGATCTCTCCCATCCGGTCCGCGAGGTGTGCCTGGATCGCCCCGAGGTCGCCGTCCTCGTTCCGGCCGTCGGGGTTCCGGTGTCTGACCGTCGTGTTGTTCGCCTGGAGGACGGTCAGGTCCGCCGTCGGAGCCACGCCGTCCGGGGGGGCAGCGGTCCCCGTGGCAGTCGAGCCGACGCCCGTGGCAGGCGCTCCAGGCCCGGCAGCGGCGGAGCCGGAGCCTACGACGACCGCGGCGGCGGCCGGCGGGGACAGGGTCCCGAGGAGGAGGGTCCAGCAGACGAGGACGGCGAGCGACCGGCGGGCGGACACGGTTCGGTAGAGAGAGCCCCGCGTCGGGCTAAAGCCTGTCCCTCCGCCCCGAACGGAAGCTTTGAACCCCCGGGCGTCCGTTCGGCGGGTAGATGTACCCCACGCGCCGGGCCGCGACGGTCGGACTCGCGGCCGCCGCGCTGGCCGGGCTCGCGTCACTGCTCGCCCGACCGCTCCTCCTCTACGCGGCGGCGGGCCTCCTCGGGTGGCTCCTCGTCGCGAGCCTGGCGTTCCTCCGGGCGACCCGCCGCCTCGACCGGACGCTGTCGGTCGAGGGGACGGTCGACCCCGGGACGGCCGTCACGGACGAGGCCGTGACGGCCACGCTCCGTGCGTCGCTCGCCGAGCCCTCGCCGCTCGCCCTCCGGGTGCGTGCCGACCCGCCGCTGGCCGCCCGGTCCGAGGGGGGACGGACCGCGAGGCTCGCCCCGG
>JBEPXB010000206.1:0-5793 GCA_041642135.1 Halobacteriales archaeon
ACCCCGACGCCGTACTCGGCCCACGTCTCGGTCTCGCCCTCGTCGTCCTCGCGGTCGTACTCGCGGACGCGATAGGTGCAGGCCCGGACCCCGCCGTCGAGGAGCGCGATGCTCGCCGTCTCTTCGCTCGCTCGCCGGAACCGCTCTAGCGAGCACTCCGAGAGCGCCCACGACTCGTCGAGATCGAGCGAGAGTCCGCGGAGGTGGCCCGCGGCGTCCGACCCCTGGAAGCAGGTCCACGCGGTCGCCGGGTCGTCGGCCACCTCGAACCCCTCGATCTCGATACCCGGGTCCGGGTCGGGGTGTGCCCACCGGAACGCCGTGGCCGGCTCGAAACCCACCGAACGGGACTGGCCGAGGCCGGCCTCGTTCCACGAGAACACCATGTTCCGGCAGACCGACGCGCCGGCATCGGCCGCCCAGTCGAACAGCCCGTACGCGAGCCGGGACGAGACCCCCCGACCGCGGTAGTCCGGGTTCACCCGCATCGCCTGTGCCCACGCCTCGTGCTCGGAGAGCAGCACCCCCTGGACGATGCCGGCGAGCCCCTCTTCCCCGACGGGGTCGAGCACGAGCGTCCGCTGGTCCCCGCCCTCGGTCTCCATCCACTCCTCGTAGACGTGGGGGATGTAGTCCCCGCCGCGCTCCGGCCAGGTGTCCTCGGTAAAGGCGACGACCGCCTCGTAGTCCTGGGGACGCGCCCCACGCACCTCGAAGTCGTCGGCTCCCGCGGCGTCGCTCATCGCCGGGTCGGCCGGGGTCCGTCGACCCGGCTCATAGCCAGGGGGTCGAGCGCCCCTGTATCTCCCCCGCGAGCGACCGCCCCATCGCGTCGGCCACGGAGGCGTCGTCGACGTTCGCCAGCGTCCACATCAGCTTCACGACGGCCGTCTCCGGGAGCGTGTCCTCGCCCTCGATCACGCCCGCCTCGAGGAGGTCCCGCCCGGTGTCGTACACCCGGTCGCAGACCCGGCCCTCGAGACACTGCGAGGTCATCACCACGGTCGTGCCGCCCTCGACCAGTTCCGCGAGCCGGGGGATGAGATCGGTGTTGACGTGCCCGAGTCCGGTCCCCTCGACGACGAGCCCCGCTTTTCCCTCGTAGACGTCGAGCACCGCGGGGTCCATCCCGGGGACGAACTTCAGGAGTTCGACCTCGGTCTCCAGGTCCGGGCGGACCGCGAGGTCGGCCTCGCCGCGCTCGGCGTACTCGCGGCGGAACGTCACCTCCTCGGTCGCGTAGTCGACCTCGCCCATCGGCTCGGCCCCGACGGTCTCGAAGGCGTCCCGGCGCGAGGTGTGGTTCTTCCGGACGCGGGTCCCGCGGTGGAGCGCACAGACGTCGTCCGAGGACGTCGCGTGCATGCAGACCATCACCTCGGCGGCGTCGGATTTCGCGGCCTCGACCGCACAGACCGCGTTCATCACGTTGTCCGAGGAGGGCCGGTCGGCCGACCGCTGACTGCCGGTGAACACCACGGGGACGGGCGTGTCGAGCACGAACGACATCGCCGACGCCGAGTACTGCATCGTGTCCGTACCGTGCATGACGACGACGCCGTCCGCGCCCGCCTCGACCTCCTCGTGGATCGCCTCGGCGAGGTCCTGCCAGATGGCCGGTCGCATGTTCTCCGAGAGGATGTTCGCGACGACGCGGCCCCGGTAGTTCGCCCGGCCCGCCAGATCCGGCACCGCCCGGAGGACGTCCTCGGCGTCGAACTGCGCGGTGACCGCGCCCGTTCGGTAGTCGACCGTCGAGGCAATGGTCCCGCCGGTGGAGATGAGCGCCACGGTGGGGAGGTCGTCGTCGAACTCGATGGCCGAGGTGCCCTCCTCGTCCGTGTCCTGTGCGGCCTCGACGTCGTAGACGTCCGACTCGAGGACGTCGGCGTCGGCGTCGGCGCGGGCCACGCCCACGTTGTACCCGCCGTCGAGCTTCACGACGAACTCCTCGGGCGTCGTCGAGGGGAGGAGGACGCCCTCGTAGACGGTCCCGTCGCGCTCGACGCGGACCCTGTCTCCGGCGTTCATGTCACGAGGGTGCCCCGCGTCGGACTTGAAACCACCTATGGCGCCGCCGAACGCTCGACCTCCTCGACGACGCTCGTCCCCGAGCCCTCCCGGGAGTCCCACTCCCAGTCCTCGTGGAGGCGCAGCCGTCCGTCGGCCAGCACCTCGATCCGGCTCTCCGTGTGGCCCGTGGCCGTCCCGCCGTCGGCCGTCACCTGCGCGTACCGGGCGAACAGGGAGTCGCCGTCGCGGACCCCGACGAGGAAGCCGAGCCGGATCGACCCGCCCGCGTACCGCGCCCAGACGAGGGTCCCGTCCCGGTCCGCACCCCCGTCCCCATCCCTATCCTCGTGGTACTCGAAGGTCGTCGAGGCGTCGACGTCCCCGTCCTCGTTTGCCACCGACCGGAACCGCCGCCCGTCGAGCGAGACGCCTGCCATACCCCGACGGAGGTCGGAGGGTACCCTGAACCCTCGGGAAAGACCGATGTATCCGCGCGACCAACGGGGCGCATGAGCCAGACGGACGAACTCCTCCAGGACCTCGAGGACGATGTGGTCGGCGACGACCTCGCGAACGCCGAGCACGGATCCGAGAGCGAGCGGTCCCGAACGTCCCGTAGCGGCGGACGTCTCGGCGGCCTCCGACGCCGGATCGGTCGGGTCTTCTCCCCGCGGCGGTTCCTCCTCGCCTTCGTCCTCACGCTCGGCGGGTTCCTCCTCGGAAACGCCGTTCCGCTGCTGGGTGCCGTCCCGCTCGTGGGCGGGTTCCTGGGGCTCCTGGGGATCTTCGTCGCGGGCTTCCTCCTCGGGGCCCTCGGCCGGCGGGCCTACGTCGAACTGCTCGTCGCCGGCGCGGCGACCGCCGGGGTGGCACTCCTGGTCGACCAGTTCGCCATCTCTGTCCTCGCGGGGCTCGCCCTGCCGGTCGCCGCGGTCGGTGCGACCGCGGGCGCCGTCGCCGCCGCCCTCGGCCACTACTTCGGTCGCGACCTCCGCGACGGGCTCACCCGCTCGCTGTGAACGGACCCGGGACGACGGCACCGCTCTCCGCTCGGATGGTGGTGGTCTTCACTCCGTTCGGACCGGGCTGCTCACGGCTCGCTCCGCTCGCCGTTCGCGTCTCCGAGGTTCTCCCTTCGGTCGAACCTCGCTACTCCTCGACGATCCGCCAGCGGTCCTCGTCGTCGTGGATCACCACGTCGTAGCGGGCGAGCTGGGAGAGCGCCTCCTCGACCATCTCCGGGGGAGCGTCGACCTTGTGCGAGAGCTTCGGGACGGTGTCGGCGCCGTTGGCCATCGCCGAGAGCACCTCCGCGTAGAACCGCCCGTCGAGACCACCGCGGGCGTCGAACTCCTCGGAGAGCCGGTCCATCACGTCGGTCAGCCGGCCCTGGACCCACCGCTGGGCCATCGAGAGCTCGTTCTCCAGACCCTCCAGCCGGTCGAGTTCGGCCGCGAGTGACCCGATTCCCTCGGTCCCGCCGTCGGCCGACTCGGCGGCTCCGTCCGCCCCCGGCCGGCCGACGTCGAGCGAGAGGTACCGACACCGGCTCATGTCGAGCCCCCGGGAGGCCGGATAGGCGGACTTCGCACCGAAGCCGTACGGCGTGACGTTCACCTCGAGCCGCAGATTCCGCGCGATGGAGAAGTACTTCCGGCGCTGGCTGTCGACCCGGGAATCGATCAGTCCCGCCTCCTCGAGCTTGCGCAGATGGTCGATGACCGCCTTCGGACTCACCCCCAGATAGTCGGAGATCTCGGTGACATAGCACGGTTTGCGCGCGAGCAGGCGGAGGATTCGCCGACGGTTCTCGTTCCCCAACAGGTCGAGCAGCGCGGCGGAATCCATCGGCGGTCGTTGGGGCCGAGCGGAAAAAAGGGTGTCTCCCCGAACCGGAGCGTGCCGGTCGAAAGCCGGGTCACGCCCCGGCGTCGCTCGCGAGTACGGGCCTACTGGCCTCTCCCAGGGTTGTCGTCACCGTTCCCCTGACCGGGGTTGTCGTCACCGTTCCCCTGACCGGGGTTGTCGTCACCGTTCCCCTGACCGGGGTTGTCGTCACCGTTCCCCTGACCGGGGTTGTCATCGTTTCCCGAACCACCGTCACCGTCGTCGTTACCCCCGGGGTTCTCGCTCCCCCCGGAGCCGTTACCGTTTCCCGAACCACCGCCGTTGCCGGAGCCGTTCCCGCCGCCGCCGTCATCGTCGTCCCCGGAATCGTCCCGTCCGGGTGGCGCGTCATTTCCCGAATCACCACCCTCTCCGGCGCCCCCGCCGGGGTCCTCGGACGAGTCGTCGTCTTCACCGTTCTCGCCGTCGTCCGGCGGACCCGGGTCCTCGGGTCGGCCGTCGCTCCCGTTGCCGCGCTCCTCGCGGTCCTCCGGCGGTCCCACGTCGTCCGGCGGGCCTGCGTCATCCGGCGGTCCCGGGTCCTCACGGACGCCGAGGCCGGGCGCCATCTCGGAGACCTCCCCCTCGGTGAGGTTGCGGGCGTTCCGCCGGAGTTCGCCGAGGGTCGCCCGGTCGACGGGCACGCTCGACCGGTTGGCCGCCTCGGACATCCGCTCGACGGACCGTTCGAGGCCCCTCGCCTGCGTGGCGAGCCACGCCGCCTGGGCCCGTTCGCGTGCCGTGAGGTTCTCGGCCGCGAGCAGTTCCTCGCGCTGCTCTCGGAGTGCCGCCACCCGCTCTACGAGTTCGTCCGTCCGCTGGCCGACCAGCCGTTCCCGCTGGCTGGCGTTCGACCGGTTCCACTCCGCACGGAACATCCCCGACTCCACCTCGTTCTCCGCGTCGGCCGAAGAGGCGGCCATGAACGAGGAGAGCTGCGTCCCGAGCGGGGCGTCAGCGCTGCCGTTACTCCCACCGTCGCTCGTCGTCCCGTCGGTCCCGTTCGTCGTCCCGTTCGTGCCGCCGTCGTCCGACTGTACGGCGACGGCAGGTGCGGCTGACGAGGGGGCTTCCCCACCCAGGGGTGCCGCCGGCGCGCCACCGACCGTCCCGGGCAGGGCGACCCCCGCCAGGACGACCAGGGCTGCGACCACGGCGACCGACCCGACCTTCCGGCTCATCTCTCGATAGGCACTACCGCCCCCATCCCCTAAAAAAGGGAGCTTCGTTCGCTCCGTTCAAACGCGACCGAATAAACTCCCAGATCCCACGAGAGCGTTCATACGGCACGCTAAGTTCGCCTCACCGGAAACGCCAGCCACGCGAGGCCGACGGCGGCGACCGACAGCACGACGGTCAGGACCGGGAGTGCGAGTCCGGGGTCGTACCGGAGCGGCGGGTGGAGTCCGAAGCCGTAGTCGAGGAGGTCGTTGGCGAGCGAGAGGACGAGCGCCGTCGCGAGCGCACCGCGGGTCGTCGTCCCGTACCGGGGGATGAGATAGGCCACGGCGACGAACCCCGCGTGGCTCAGCACGACGCCGAAGTAACCGAACAAGTCGGGGAAGTACGCCGAGAAGCCGATGTTCAGCGCGAGGACCGTCCAGAGGCCGTACTTGACGAGCCAGACGAACGCGACCGTGTGGAGGTACGCGAGCGGGCGGTTCGTCGGGGCCTCGTCGGCCCGGCGTCCGAGGTTCGGCAGCAGCGTCGCGAACGAGAGCATCGCGAGCGCGGTCGCCGTCGGCGAGTCGGCGAACAGCGGCCAGAGGAACGTCGACACCTCCGCCAGCCCCCGGTCGACGTAGAACCGCAACCCGACGAGGGTGAGGACGGCGTGGCCGAACACCAGCACGGACAGCGAGGGGGCCGCCTCGAGGTAGTACCGCGCGTAGC
>JBEPXB010000207.1:0-5752 GCA_041642135.1 Halobacteriales archaeon
CCGGGATGCGCCAGCTCCGAGAGGAAGGGTATATGCACAACCGGGTCAGGATGATCGTCGCCTCGTTCCTCACGAAGGACCTCATGTGCGACTGGCGGCGCGGGTACGACCACTTCCGGGAGAAGCTCGTCGACCACCATACCGCCAACGACAACGGCGGCTGGCAGTGGGCGGCCTCGACCGGAACAGACGCCCAGCCGTACTTCCGGATCTTCAACCCGATGACCCAGGGCGAGCGGTACGACCCCGACGCCGAGTACGTCCACGAGTTCGTCCCGGAGCTGCGGGACGTCCCCGCCGAGGACGTCCACGCCTGGGACGAACTCCCACCGGGACGGCGCGACAAGCTCGCACCGGAGTACCCTGACCCCGTCGTCGATCACGGCGAGCGCCGGGAGGCGGCGCTCTCGATGTTCCGGCGGGCGCGCGGGGAGGACGCGGACGGAACGGACGACCCGAGCGAGTAGCCTCCACGAGAGCATCGTCGACCGGCGAGTGCCGACCGAAAGTATAGAACGCTCGCCGGCCATCGGTCGAACGTGTCCTCCAACCTCGATCCGGGCACCTCCCGGGTGCTCTCCATCGCGATGGCCTTCCTCGCCGGCGTGCTCGCCGGTGCAGTCCTACTGACCGCGGCTCCCGGTCTCGCCGGTGGCCCCTCCGAGATGGGCCCAGATCCCGAGAACCCGCCGACGAGCACGTACAGCGGCGGGCCGTCCTGCTACGACGGCGAGGTGAACCCGAACGCCGGGTGGGTCCACGAGGTGGCTGCGGGCACCTCCTACGCCGTGACGCTCAACGCCACGGTCGTCCACGACGCCGGCACGGAGGTCCGGGCGAGCGTGGACCGACGGGACGGGAACGAGTACGAACTCGCGCTCCGGACGGTCCCGATCACCCCCGAGCGGTCCCTCGACTGCGAGCTGGTCCGGACCACGTTCGGGATGGGTGTCTCCCTCCCGACCAGCTACGAGCGGTTCGTCGTGACGGCGAACGGACGCGAGCTGGTGTCCGCGAGACGGACGGACACGACTGCCGACCTCTACCCGCTCCCGAACCCCGTGAACGCGACCGGGTAGCCGACCCGTGTCGAGGCGCGCGTTTACCTGTCGTGAATCGGCGACCACGGCCGCGGCAGACGACCGACGTTCGGCTCCGATCGGGGCCGGTGTCACCCGGATCCGTGTTCGAGGAGAGGTGGAGTGAGTGGTAACACCTCTCCATGAACCTTTAATATGGGTGCGGAAGACATGTAGGCTGGAGGTCTACATTAATATGCCAGAGCACTCGAACCCCGAACTCCCGCCGCTCCCGTACGACTACGACGCCCTCGAGCCGTACCTCGACGAGCAGGTCCTGACGTGGCACCACGACACCCACCACCAGGGCTACGTGAACGGCCTGGAGAGCGCCGAGAAGACCCTCGCGGAGAACCGCGAGGCGGGCGACTTCGGCTCCTCCGGCGGCGCGATGCGGAACGTCACCCACAACGGTAGCGGGCACTACCTGCACACCCTGTTCTGGGACAACATGTCCCCCGACGGCGGCGGCGAGCCCACCGGCGATCTCGCCGACCGCATCGAGGAGGACTTCGGCTCCTACGAGGGCTGGAAGGGCGAGTTCAAGGCCGCCGCGGGCGCCGCGGGCGGCTGGGCGCTGCTGGTCTACGACCCCGTCGCCAAGCAGCTCCGCAACGTCGTCGTCGACAAGCACGACCAGGGCGCGCTCTGGGGTAGCCACCCCGTCCTCGCGCTGGACGTCTGGGAGCACTCGTACTACTACGACTACGGCCCGGACCGCGGCTCGTTCATCGACGGGTTCTTCGACGTCGTCGACTGGGACCACGCCGAGCAGCAGTACCAGAAGTCGATCGAGCACTTCGAGTAGTCGGACGAGCCGCCGACCCACGACTTTCTTTCGCGCACCACCGCCGCCACCGACGGGTCCGTCTGCTCCCCGGTTGCCCCACCACTCCCGCAGCGTCGGGGTCCCTCGCCCCGCTACGCCAGTGGCCCGTGCGATCACACCGGGACGGAGGCATCGTCACCCGAGGATTCAAGTACGGGAACGGGACCACCGACCCCGTGACCTGAGAGGAGCGCGGGTCGGTCCGCGGGTGATCGTGAGAACACACCCGAACGGGATGCGAGGCGGTTCCATCGCTTCGAACGCGACGGCACGGCCGTCTCGCACATCCCGGGCGCGGCGCCACCGGCTCGTTCGTGACTGCGGCGGCGCCGCCTGTTCGCCACGTCGTGCCACCCGCGGGTGCGAACGGTTTAGGGCCGCGCGCCCCCACGGCCGGTCGTGACCGAGCGCACCCGGGGACGGGAGCCGGAGTTCACCTTCGAGCTCCGCGTCTGTCGGTGGGCCGAGCGGGCCTGGGAGCCGGCCCGCGCCGACAGTCGCGTCCTCGTCGCCCGCCAGCTCGGGACGCGGGACCGCCGGTGGGACACGATCGTCCTCGAGTGCGATCCCGTGGGTTTCGAGACCCGGGCGTGCTTCGGGGCCGAGCGGCTCGACTCGGATCTCCTCGGCGTCGTCCGGAACGCCCCCCGCGAGTGGTCCTGGTACCGGGAGGCGCTCCCCGAGCCCGACTACCCGTGGCGCTACGTCCGGGAGGCGGTCCACCGCGCCGCCGACCGCGGGGTCGTCGAGTCGCGCAAGCGGGACGGCCGGATCGAACTCCGTCGCCGGTGGCGGTACCCGGACTGGGTCCGCCGGATCGTCGCGATCGAGAACAAGCCGGATCTGGACGCCTCGGCCGCACGGGCGCTGGCCGATCAGACCGAGCGCGACGTCGCGCTCGCGCTCGCCGACGAGGTGTGGGTCGCGACCCGGCGGACCGGCGCGTCGGTCGAGCCGGCGCTCCTGGAACGGCTCCCCGTCGAGGCGGGTATCCTCGCGTTCGACGACGGCAGGGAGGGACGGGGACTCGACGCCCCCGAAGTCGTCTGGCACCCCCGCAGGCTGTCCGTGAGCGATCCCGGAACGCGCATCCTCGACCGTTCCGAAGGGAGCGAGCACGACCGCTCGGGGGCCCGGTTCGAGTACGCCGACCCGGACTGGAAGGCCGGAAAGCGCCTCGAGATCGCCGAGCGGGCCTACGAGCGCGGGTGGCGCTCGTACGCCGACACGATGCGTCCGGACTGCCGGCACTTCGAGCTACGGGACCCCGCCGGCCCGATCCCGTGGTGTGCGGCGAAGGGCCGATCGCCGACCGACCGGGAGTGCTCGGGCTCGTGTTCGAAGTTCTCGCCCGAGCCCCCCGCGTGGCGGACCCGGGGGTGGCCCATCGAGGGCGGGCCGGGCAAGGGTCAGAAACGCCTCCTCGACCGGCAGCGACGGCGACGCCGGGACTGAATTCGGCGGGCGTCGAGACCCGCGGTGCCCCGAACGGATCGGTTCGCCCGACAGCCGAGACCCGATGGAGACGGAGCCCACGAGCCGCGAACCACAACCACCATACCGGCCACGGGCTCACGACCACGCATGGAGCAGGCCGTCGTCGCCGAGGACGTCCGCCGGGTGTACGGCGAGGTCGTCGCGCTCGACGGCGTCGACCTCGAGGTCGAAGCGGGCGAGGTGTTCGGCCTCATCGGGCCGAACGGTGCGGGCAAGACCACTCTCGTCCGTGCGCTCACGGGGACGACGGACGCTGGGGGGCGGATCGAGGTGCTCGGAGCTACGCCGAAAGCGGTCGACCGCGAGCGGATCGGCCTCCTCCCCCAGGAGTTCTCGCCGCCGGAGCGCCTCACCGCGCGGGAGCTGGTAGCGTACTATGGCGGGCTCTACGACGAGGCCCGGTCGGTCGGGTCGGTGCTGGCCGACGTCGGTCTCGCGGACGACACCGACACGTGGTACGAGAACCTCTCGGGAGGGCAGAAGCGTCGGGCCTGTGTCGCCACGGCGCTCGTGAACGACCCGGACCTGCTCGTGCTCGACGAGCCAACGACCGGTATCGACCCCGCGGGGCGTCGCGCCCTGTGGTCACTCATAGAGCGACTGGCCGACTGCGGGACGACGGTCCTGCTCACCACTCACTACATGGAGGAGGCGGAGACGCTGGCCGACCGGGTGGGACTGCTCGCCGACGGCGAACTCGTCGCGACGGGGACGCCGGCCGAGCTCGTCGCCGAGTACGGCGGCGAACCGCGACTGGAGGTGTCCGTCGAGGGCGACCTGGAGCCAGCGACGGCCACCCTCGAGTCTGCGGGGTACCGCGTCTCGAAGACGCGCGACGGGCTCGCGGTCGAGGGGCTCGCCGCCCGCGAGGTCGGCGACGTGGCGTCGGTCCTCGACGACGACAGTGTCGCGTACGGCGCGCTCGCGTGGACGCAGCCGGACCTGGAGGACGTCTACCTCGCACTGACCGGAACCGGCGTCGGGGGCGGCGGCGAGCCGGTCGAACGGGAGGCGCCGATGACGGGAGCGGCGTCGAGAGGCGGGGCGAGGACGCCCCACCAGGGAGGTGAGGGCCGGTGAGCCGGACGGGACGGGTCCGCGCGGAGGCGACGGCCGCGGCGCGGTCGTTCCTGCGCCGCCGGACCGCGGTATTCTTCACGTTCTTCTTCCCCGTCCTGCTGGTACTCATCTTCGGCGTGATCGTCCGGACTGGCGGGACCGGTGGCGGGCTGTTCGCGCTTCCACCCGCGTACTACGTCCCCGGCTACCTCGCGGTGGTCGTGCTGTTCACGCCGCTTTCCCGGGTGGGGAGCGAGGTGGCCCGCCACCGCGAGGGTGCCCGGTTCGAGAAGCTCGCGACCACGCCGCTGACCCGCGCCGAGTGGCTGCTGGCACAGACGCTCGTCAACGCGGGCGTCATCGGTCTCGCGGCGCTGCTGATCTTCGCCCTCGTCGTCGTCGCGACCGGCGCGGAGGTCGCCCTCGGCCCGGGGGCGCTCCTCGTGGTCCCGTACGTCCTCCTGGGGGTCGTGCTGTTCTGCGGGCTCGGCGCGGTGCTCGGCCGGGTCGCCGACTCCCAGGACGGCGTCATCGCCGCCTCGAACGGCGTCGCCCTTCCCCTGCTGTTCCTCTCGGAGACGTTCGTCCAGCCGGACCTGCTCCCCGGGTGGCTCCCGGTCTGGGCCTCGCCGCTCACTTACTTCTCGCGGGGGGTGCGGGCGGTGACCTACGAGCCGGCGGGCGGGTCGCCGGCGGTGAACCTCGTCGTTCTGACTGCGCTCGCGGTCGTCCTCTTCGCGGCTGGCGCGGTCGCCATCCCCCGGACGGACTGACAGCCGCGGAACCGGTACTCGCCGAACCGGCGGGCGCCGGGCAGTCGGTGGCTCGGGTCGACGGAACAGTATCCGGGAGTTCCGGGACGACCCGGGCTACCGCGAGCCCGCTCAGTCCGACTGGCGAGGGGGCGTCTCGAGGGACGGGCCGCCCGTCGAGTCGTGGCTGGTCAGGCTCCCGAAGTGTTGGTCACAGAGCCCCGGCGTCGCCTCGGTCACGCGGTACTCCTCCCACTCGACCGTCCCGTCGTCGTCGACGTCCATCTCCGGGTCCCACTCCGGGGCGCGGACGCGGGCATCGTCGGCACAGAGCGCACACCGCTCCGGTTCCGTCTCGGCCCGGATCTCCCACCGGAGTCGGTCGCCGAACTCGTGCTCCTCGCACTCGATGCAGAGCCCGCCGACCTCCTCCCCGGTCCCCCGTTCGACCAGCACCCGGTTGTACCCCGACGGCAGCCCACACGAGAGACAGTCCATTCCTGTAGTCACCTCTGGTCGACAGTCGAACAGGTCTG
>JBEPXB010000208.1:0-5742 GCA_041642135.1 Halobacteriales archaeon
TCGTGGGCGGCGGCCAGCGCCGTCCCGAGCCCCGCGCGGTGGGCGCCGACGAGCAGGTCGACGGTCGCCGGGTCGACCCCCGGCATATCGCCGGGGAGGAACACGGCGGCGTCGGCGCCGTGCTCCCGTGCGGCCACCACGCCACGCGCGACGGACGCCGAGAGGCCCTCCCCGTAGTCCGGGTTCCGGACGGTCCGCAGGTCGAGGTCGGACAGCGCCGCGTCGACGGCGTCCGCCTCGTACCCGAGTACGGCGACCACCTCGTCGAGGTCGGCGCCGAGGAGCGTCCGTGCGGCGTGACGGACCAGCGGCTCCCCGTCGAGGTCGACGAGCAGTTTGTTCGCGTCGCCGAACCGGGAACTCGTCCCGCCGGCGAGGAGGACGCCGACGACCGTCGGCGCGGGGCGACCGTTCGCCTCCAGCGCCTCCCTGACTGCGCCGGCGTCGTGGACCGGGGGCCCCTCGTCGGTCACTCGACCACCTCGTAGGGTACCACCTCGACCCGTTCGCCGGCCTCGAACCCGCTCTCCGTGAGGACGAGGCCCTCGGCGAGGATCGCGCGCGTGCTCGAGGCGACGCGACCGGGGGCGAACCGCTCCCCGTACAGCGGGAGCGTCGAGTCGGCGTGACCCAGAGGGGTCGCAGTCCCGTCCCCGAGTGTTACGGGGACCGCGAACGTCACGTCGTCGTCGGGAACCGTCAGCCTCGCAGTCGAGTCGGCCGACACGGTCGGAAGCGCGGTCTCGGCCGTGAAGAACGCGCGGCAGACCAGCGTCGCCGCCGTGTGGGCCGCGACCGGCTTGCCCGGCAGCGCGAGGACCGTCGTCCCGTCGATCGTCGCGACGGTGACCGGCCGGCCGGGACGGAGCGACACCCCCCGGAACAGGACGTCGCCCTCCAGGAGGACGCCGACGACGTGGTCGGCGCGGCCGACGCTGGTCCCGCCGGTCGTCACGACGGCGTCGTACTCCGACGACGCCGACGCTATCGCCTCGCGGACGACCCCCTCGTCGTCGGGGGCGGGATCCAGTAGCTCGGGGGCGGCACCCCACCGACGGAGCAGGTTGCAGAGCGCCTCGGAGTCGCGGTCGGGCTGGCGGCCCTCGGCGATCTCCGTCCCCGTCGCGAGGACGGCGACCTCGGGCGGTCGGCGGACGGTGACGGTGCCGACCCCGACGTCCCGCAGCAGGGCGGCGTGCCGTGGCGCGAGCCGGTCGCCGGCCTCGAACAGTCGCTCGCCCACGGCCGCGGTCGTCCCCGCCGCGTGGACGTTCGTCCCCGGATCCCGGGGAGGTCCCGTCAGCCGGTCGTCCTCGACGGTCGCCTCCTCGCGCATCAGGACGGTGTTCGCGCGTGGGGGGAGCGGCGCCCCGGTCGCCACGGCGACGGCCTCGCCGGGACCGATCTCGGGGGGGTCGTCCTCGGGGAACACCTCGGCGACGACCGTCAGCGGGTACCCGTCGCCGGCCGCGAACGCGTACCCGTCCATCGTCGACCGGTCGTACTCGGGGACGTCGGCGGCCGACTCGACCGGCTCGGCGAGGACCCGGCCGGCGGTGCGGTCGAGGTCGACCCGCTCGGTGGCGGGGTCGCCGCGCTCGGCTGGTGGGACCGCCGTCGCGTCGCGCAGACCGAGCAGCCGCTCGACGGCGACGGATCGCGACACCGTCTCGCGGCCCCCCCGCGTGTCGGGTTCGTGACCGCCCATACGGCCCACACGCCCCGTCGCGTGGATATATCTTGTTACTCCGCGACACCGGATGGCCCCGGTGGGCGGATCTTGTTAACCATAGGCGGTTACCTGGCGGCCACCGGTGCCTGCCTTGCAAAGTATTATGATTACGGCGTCAGTGGGTGGCACGGAGGAGACTGGCACACGCCAGACCGATACCATGGAATTCAGTGGGACGTTCGAACTCGAGGGGACGACGGTCGAGGAGGTGTGGCTCGCGCTGTCGGACCCGGTGTTGATAGAGCAGTCGCTCCCGGGGTGTCAGTTCCTCGTTCGCGTCGACGACACCGATCCGGACTTCGACGCGCTGTGCGAGGAGACGGCGGACCGGGAGGTGGAACTGACCGGCGACACGGACGTCATCGCCGAGCGGGCCTTCGAGGAGGGCAATCATTACGCGGCGCTGATGCAGATAAGCGTCGGCCCGGTGAACCCCACCTTCGAGACGGTCGTGACGATCGACCACCGCGAGTACCCGGAGATGTCCGCCTCCGGTGAGGGGTCCTCGGGGGACAGCTCGTTCGAGATGTCCTCGGGGATGGCGCTCTCGGAGACCGACGACGGCGACGGCGTCGCGGTCGAGTGGGAGACCGAGGCCGACGTGTTCGGCAAGGTGGCCCAGATGGGCCAGCGGGTCATCAACCCGGTCGCCAACCGGGTGGTAAAGCGGTTCTTCTCGTCGGTCCAGGAACGCCTCCACGACCTCACGATCATGGAGATGGAGGACCGCGAGGCGGCGGGCGAGTCGGACGACGGCGGACGGGGCCTCGTCGACAGGATGCTCGGGCGAGGGAAGAGTGACAACTAGAGACATGACGGAACACGACATCACGCTCACGGTCAACGGGACGGAACACGAACTCACGGTCGAGTCGCGGACGCTCCTGATCCACGCGCTGCGGGACGAACTCGGGTACACCGGCTCGAACGTCGGCTGCGAGACCAGCCTCTGTGGCGCCTGTACGGTCCACATGGACGGCGACGCCGTCAAGTCCTGTACCGTGCTCGCCGTCCAGGCCGACGGGAGCGATGTGGACACCGTCGAGGGGCTCGCCGAGGACGGGGAGTTCCACCCCATCCAGACCGGGTTCCAGCAGGAGCACGGGCTCCAGTGTGGCTACTGCACGCCCGGGATGATGATGGCGGCGACGGACCTCCTCGCGGAGAACCCCGACCCGAGTCGGGAGGAGATCCGCGAGGGGCTCGAGGGGAACCTCTGTCGGTGTACCGGCTACCAGAACATCGTCAACGCGGTCGAGAACGCCGCCGAGGCGATGGGCTCCGGCGCCGTCGCCGACGGCGGGGAAGTGCGCTGGCCGAAGGAGGGCGACCGGAGCCACGGGGACGGCGCGGACGGGGGTGACGAACCGTGAGCATCGAGTCGCTCAACCCCGACGAGGTCGACGCGGCGGACATCCTCGGGTCGGCGATCGAGCGCCGCGAGGACCCCGCGCTGATCACCGGCGAGGCCGAGTACACCGACGACATCCAGCTCCGGGACATGGCCCACATGGCGATACTCCGGAGCCAGCACGGCCACGCGAAAATAAACGACATCGACACGAGCGGGGCGGAGGCGATGGACGGCGTGATCGGCGTCTACACCCACGACGACCTCGCCCGCGACGACACGCCGGGCGAACTGCCGTTCCTGCTCCCCGTGGGGTGGCTGCTCGACAGCCTCCGGGAGGTCGACCACCCGATACTCGCGGACGGGCGTGTCCGCTACCAGGGCGACGCCATCGCGATCGTCGTCGCCGAGGACCGCTACCTCGCTCACGACGCCGTCGACGCCATCGACGTCGACTACGAACGGCTCGACGCCGTCGTAGACCCGGGGGAGGCGCTGTCCGGTGACGCGCCACAGCTCCACCACGGCGCCGAGGGCAACGTCGCGTTCGACTGGGAGATCGGCGACGAATCGAAGACCGACGAGGCGTTCGCCGACGCCGCGAACACCGTGAGCATCGAGCTCGAGAACCAGCTCCTGATCCCGAACGCGATGGAGCCCCGGGCGGCGGTGGCCGACTACCACCCGGGCACGGACGAGCTCGACGTGTTCATGACCACCCAGAACCCCCACGTCCACCGCCTGCTCATGTCGGGGGTCATCGACCACCCCGAGCACAAGCTCCGGGTGAAGGCCCCGGAGGTCGGCGGCGGGTTCGGGTCGAAGATCCACCACTACGCCGACGAGGCGCTGGTCGCGTGGGCCGCCAAACACCTCGAGCGGCCGGTCAAGTGGACCGCCACCCGCACTGAGACGTACAAGACCGACGCGCTGGGCCGCGGTCACCTCACCGAGGCCGAACTCGCGATGGACGAGGACGGCCGGATCACCGGCCTCCGGGTGGACACGAAGGCGAACCTCGGGGCCTACCTCTCGACGTTCGCGCCGTCCATCCCGACGTACCTCTACGGGACGCTCCTCTCGGGCCAGTACGACATCCCGGCCATCCACTGTTCGGTGACGGGCGCGTTCACGAACCTCAACCCCGTCGACGCGTACCGCGGCGCCGGCCGGCCGGAGGCGTCGTTCGTCCTCGAGCGGCTGGTCCACCTGGGTGCCAAGGAAATGGGGATGGACCCCGCGGAATTCCGGCGGAAGAACTTCGTCCCCTCCGACGCGTTCCCGTTCGAGACGCAGGTCGCGCTGGAGTACGACTCCGGCGACTACGAGAAGACGCTCGACCGGGCGCTCGAGATGGTCGACTACGAGGCGTTCCGCGAGCGCCAGGAAGCCGCCCGCGAGGAGGGTCGCTACCTCGGCATCGGGTTCTCGTGTTACATCGAGGCCTGCGGGCTGGCACCGTCCGAACTCGTCGGCGAACTCGGCGCCCAGGCCGGCCTCTGGGAATCGAGCGTCGTTCGGTTCCACCCCGGCGGGACGGTCACGGCATACTGTGGCACCTCCGGACACGGCCAGGGCCACTCGACCACGTACGCCCAGATCGTCGCGAACGAGCTCGGGATCCCCTACGAGGACGTCGAGGTCGTCGAGGGCGACACCGACGAGATCCCTCAGGGCATGGGGACCTACGGCTCGCGGTCGGCGGCGGTCGGGGGGAGCGCACTGGTGCAGAGCTCACAGAAACTGGTCGAGAAGGCCCGCGGGATCGCGGCCCACCAGCTCGAGGCCGACCCGGCCGACGTGGAGTTCGAGGACGGGGAGTTCTCCGTCGCGGGCGCGCCCGACCGCTCCATCACCATCCAGGACGTCGCCGGTGCGTCCTACCTCGCCCACGACATCCCCGAGGGGATGGAGCCGGGGCTCGAGGCGACGTCGTTCTACGACCCGGAGAACTTCGTCTACCCGTTCGGGACCCACGTGGCGGTCGTGGAGGTCGACCCCGACTCCGGCGAGATCGAGTTCGAGCGCTACGTCGCCGTCGACGACGTGGGCAACCAGATCAACCCGAAGATCGTCGAGGGGCAGATCCACGGCGGCATCGCCCAGGGCATCGGCCAGGCGCTCTACGAGGGCGCCGAGTTCGACGAGAACGCACAGCTACTGACCGGATCGATGCAGGACTACACCGTCCCGAAGGCCGAGCACGTCCCGGAGATGGAGACCGACTCGACGGTGACCGAGAGCCCGGTCAACCCCCTCGGCGTGAAGGGGGTCGGCGAGGCCGGCACCATCGCGGCGCCCCAGGCGGTCGTCAACGCCGTGGCGGACGCGCTGGAGCCGTTCGGCGTCGAGGGCGTGGAGATGCCGATGACGGCCGAACGGGTCTGGAGCGCCGTCGACGGGCAGGCCGCCGCGGACGGCGGGACCGGTGCGGGAGACGTGTCGGACGGCCACGAGACGCGCGCGGACGACGGAGGTGAGACCTGATGTACCCCGACGAGTTCGACTACTACGAGGCGGAGACGGTATCGGAGGCGATAGAGCTGCTCGAGGAGCACGCCATGGCGGAGACCGAGCTCCTGGCGGGCGGACACAGTCTGCTCCCGGCGATGAAGACCGGGCTCTCGAGCCCGGACGTCCTGATCGACATCGGTGGGAT
>JBEPXB010000209.1:0-5728 GCA_041642135.1 Halobacteriales archaeon
CTCGCGCCGGGGTTCGATCCGCTCTGCGTCCTCGGTCCAGGTCTCGACGAGCGCGTCCTTGCAGTAGCGCTCGGCCAGCACGTAACACCGGTCGCTCTCTCGGGAGCGCTCCCGGAGGGCCAGTTCGTCGTCCTCGCGGTCGTAGCAGCTGGTCTCCGTCCACAGGCAAACCTCGACCCGCGAGACGAAGCAGTCGTCGCCCTCCCACTCCACGTCCCGGGCGAACCCACGCTCCCAGTAGACGTCGGTGAACTCCCAGCAGCCCTCCGTCGGGTTCCAGCCGCCGTGGCCGGCGACGAGGTCGTGGCCCCTGTCCCGGATTTCGGCGGACGCGGTGTCGGTGGTCTCCCGCGATGCACTGCCGAACAGCACCGCGACCAGCCAGGCACCGACCAGCGCGCCGACCAGGAACACCGCCTCCAGGAGGCGATCGCCGGATTTCCGGGGCTCCGTTGCCATCGCGGACCGCTCGCCGTCAGGATCTGACGCCATGACAGAACGATAGATCGTTCGAGTATAACCGTTCGTCGGTGGGTCACGGAACGAGTCCGGGACCGACTGATCGAAACCCCGGGGACGTCGAGCGGTGGCGTCCCGGGCGCCAGCGTATTGAGGGGTCCCGGTGGAGGGGCACGTATGCACGTCCGTTCGAACAGACACTTGTCACGTCCCACCGCGGCGAACCGACCAGTTCCCGACCGGGAGACGGGTCCGCTTCCGGCGTTTGCACCCTTCGCCGGGCGTCCGGGCGGAACCCAGCTCCGCGAGCGCGTCTGTGGTCGGTCGTGACCTGGATCGACCTGACCCGGCCGTTCGACGCGGGCGCCGAGCACTCGCTCGCACTGGGGGACCCGCGAATCGAGACGCTCAGCGAGGTGGGTGAATCCGGTGCGAACGTCCAGCGGGTGACGTTCGCGACCCACACCGGGACGCACGTCGACGCGCCGCTACACGTCCTGCCGGACGGATCGACCGTCGATCAGACGCCGCTCGCGCGGCTCCTCGGCGAGGGTGTGGTCCTCGACGTCGACGCGGACGAGCCCCGACCGGTGGGGATCGGGGACCTGCGGGGGTTCGACGAACTCCGCGACGGGGACGCGGTGATCCTGTCGTTCGGCTGGGCGGCGTACGCGGGAACGGACCGCTACCACCGGTACCCCTGGCTCTCGACCGACCTCGCCGACCGGCTCGTGGAGAGAGACGTCGCGCTCGTGGCGATGGACACCCTTTCGCCCGACGAGCCCCGCGAACTCCGCACGGGCGAGGACCCGTACCCGGTCCACCGGCGCCTCCTCGGCGCGGACGTTCCGGTCGTCGAGAACCTCGCCGACCCCTCGGGACTCGTCGGCGAGCGCGTCGATGTGGTCTGTCTCCCCCTGAAACTCCGCGGCGGAGACGGCGCACCAGCCCGGGTCGTCGTGCGACGGATCGGGGACCGACACCCCTCGTCGGAGGGGTCGGTCGGGGATTGATACCCTTCCGGGCCGGGGGTCGGCTATGGGCTACGAGACGGCCTCGACGGCGGACATCGACTCGCTCATCGACGAGGCGTACGGCGGGATGTGGAGGTTCCGGGGGACGCTCGGCTGTGAGACCCTCGGGATCACCCTGATCGAACTCGAACCGGGCGGGAAGGGCAAACCCCACGACCATACGGCCGACGGACAGGAGGAGGTCTACCTCGTCCTCGACGGCGAACTCGACGTCGATCTGGACGAGGAGACGGTCACACTCGGATCGGGCGAGGCCGTTCGCGTCACGCCCGACCAGCATCGCCAACTGGTCAACCGCGGGGACGAACGGGTGCGGCTGGTCGCCGCCGGCGCCGACTGAACGGGCTGCCGCCGAGGGAATTTCCGGTCGCTTTTCCCTCCGACGCGTACACCTCCGCTATGCCCGTTCCCGGACAGATCAGTCCGCCCGGTGGCTGGTCGGACGCCCTCGAACCGTACGGATAGCTCGCTTCGGAACTCCTCGCGTTCGTCGTCGTCACGGCCGCAGTCGACCTCCTCGTCGGACTGGTCGCGGCCGGCCAGGGCGGGTTCCTCACGAACACGGACTCGGCCATCCTCGTCGCCCCGCTCACGTTCGTCTTCGGCGTCGCCGGTCAGGAGGTGCTCGGATCGCTCATCTCCGGGCTGTTCCTCGTCTCGGACCCGGAGTTCAACGTCGGCGACTGGATATCCTGACCCGGCGGGTCGGGAACCGTCGAGGCCGTCGACTTCCGCGTCACCCGCATCCGAACCGTCGACAACGAGACCGTCACGGTTCCGAACACGGAGCTGACGACGAACGCGATCACCAGGCCGGCCGGGAGCTCTGGGGGTCGGTCACGGTCGAGCGGGAGGCCGCCGACTGACCGACATCGGCGTCGATGCCGGACCTCGTGGCCCGGGCGCCGAGACCCACGTCCGGGCCGCCGAAGCCACACGGTTTAGTCCTCCGAGGGTGTGCGGCCGGTATGGAACTCGCAGACGAGGCGTGGCCCGACGTGGGTCCCCACCTCGAGGAGTCGTCGCTGGCGCTGGTCCCCCTCGGTTCGACCGAAGGACACGGTCCCCACCTCCCCGAGGGGACCGACCACCTCATCGCGCAGGGGCTGGCCCGCGCGGCCGCCGAGCGCGGTGACTACCTCTGTACCCCTACGGTGACGGTCGGCGTCTCTCCGCACCACCGGCAGTTCCCGGGGACGATGTGGGTCGACGCGCCCGTCTTCCGGGACTACGTCGAATCGTTCACCCGGAACCTCGCCTACCACGGGATCGACCGCGTGGTCTACGTCAACGCCCACGGCGGGAACGTCCAGCACCTCCGGGAGGTGGGTCGCCGGCTCAACGCCGACGAGACGGCGTTCGCCGTCGAGTGGATGTGGGACGAGTCGATCCCCGACCTGGTGGACTCGCTGTTCGAGCACAACGGCCCCCACGGCGGCCCCAAGGAGACGGCGATGATCATGCACCTCCACCCCGAACTGGTCCACGACGACCGGCTCGCGTCGGCGAGGGACAACGGGGTCCTCGACGTCGAGGCGTGGCGCGAGGAGGGCAACGGCTACGTCCACGGGACGCGCACCTTCTACGACGCGGTGCAGAACTCCTCGAACGGCGTGTTCGGCGACCAGACGGATGCCACTCCCGAGAAGGGTGCCGAACTGTTCGAGGCCGCGACCGAACAGCTGGTCGCGCTGGCGGACTGGATCGCCGACCGACCGCTCGACGAACTGATGCCACAGCCGCGGGTCACCGACTACGGGTACTGATAGGGGTTATAGTAGTTACTCGTAACTCCTTCACACTGGACCGCACCACCCGACGTACGACAACGGGTCGACCCTCCGGATGGCTACGATAACCCCTATGAGACGCTCCGAGTCCCTGACTGCCCTCCGACACGCCCAAACACCCCGGCGACCAACGGACGGGCGTGATAACCAACATCGCTCAGGGGCACCAGGTCTTCACCAGTAACGCCTTCCTCGTCACCCCGGACGGGGACGACGTCGCCGATGGGCGAACGGTGGTCGTCGACCCGGGCAACGAGTTCGACGCCGTCGCCGAGGTCCGCGAACGCGTCCCGGACGTGGATGCGGTCGTCCTCACCCACACCCACTCCGACCACGTGGGGAACGTTCCAGCCATCAGCGAGGCGTTCGACGCCGACGTCTGGGGGTTCGACCCCGACAACGACCTCGTCGACCACGCCATCCCCGACGAGGGGACGGTCCGGATGGGGAGCCACGACTACCTCGCCGTCCACACACCAGGGCACAAGGACGACCACCTCTGCTTCTACGCCCGCGACCCGGAGATCCTGTTCGCTGGCGACCTCGTGTTCGCCAACGGCTCGTTCGGCCGGACCGACCTCGCCGAGGGGAACCGCGAGACGCTGATCCACAGCATCGACCGGCTGCTCGATATCCTCCACGAGGACCTCCGGGAGATGCACACCGGCCACGGCCCCTCGGTCACGCGCGAGCCCCGCCGTCACGTCGAGGCCGCCGCGCAGGCCGCGCGCTCGATGCCGTAACCGGTCCTCTCCGGTCGGCGAACCGGATCGGGCACGGGTCGAGATGGCGAAAGCGAAGCCGCCCTTCGTTCGATCCCGGCGAGTCGTCCGGATGGCGGGGCTTCACAGGTCGATGGACGACTTGCCCGCTCGAAGCGCCTCGTGGTAGGCGGCGGTGTCCCGGAAGTCCTCGAAGGGAGTCGGTGGCGATGGCGGGTCCTCCGGTTCCCGGAGCGACCGTCCCCAGTGTCCCACGTCGCGCCACTCGCCGTCCTTGTATCCCACTCGTTCGTACAGCCCGACGCGTTCGAACCCGAGTGCCTCGTGTAACCGGACGCTCGCCTCGTTCGGGAGCGCGATCACCGCGTAGGCGTTGTACAGTCCCTGCAGGCACAGGACGGAGAACAGTGACTCGTAGATCCCCCGGGCGACCCCACGCCGTCGCCAGTGCTCCTCGACGTAGACGGAGACGTCCACGGACCACCGGTAGGCGGGTCGGTCGCTGTGCGGACTCGCGTACGCGTAGCCCACGACCTCGTCCTCGTGTTCGCAGACCAGCCACGGCAGTCGGATCGTCGTCTCTCGAACCCGCCGTGCCATCTCGTCGGCGTCCGGCGGCGTCGTCTCGAAGGAGACGTGCGTCCCCTCGACGACCGGGGCGTATATCTCGGCGAGCGTGCGCCCGTCGGCTCCGGTCGCCGTCCGGATCGTCGGTGTCACGTGTGAGAGGTCGTCCCCGGTCGGATAAGCGCTGTCACGGTCCCGAGGACACACGAGCGGCTCGGGCCCGTCCCGCCGTCACGGAGTCCATCGGCGCTCGCCACCCGGCCGTTTATCACGGACGTTCACCAACGCCGGGGTATGTCCTCCGACTCCACCTCCGGGACCACCGGGGCCGACGAACCCATCGACTACGGGCGGTTCGACCGCGGTCGCGGCGACGCGCCCAACTACTGGACGCTCGATCCCACGCTCCGTTTCGAGGCCCGACGGGCCTATTCCGGGGACGAGTTCGAGTGGGCCGAACCGGTACTGGAAGAGTTCGGCGACGCCGTCGCCGGTCCCATCGCCGAGAACGCCGATGAGATCGACCGGCGGGGGATCGACCTCGACACGTACGACCGCGACGGCGAGGTGGTGAACCGGATCCGGTACCCGGGCGAGCTCGAGGAGACCGAGCGGATCACCTACGAGGAGTTCGGGTTGACCCACGACGCCTTCCACGCGCCGCCGGGACGGGACGAACCCCTGAGCCTCCTACACCCGCTGACGATGCAGGCGCTCCTCTCGTTCAACGACGCGGGCTTCGTCTGTCCGGCGTCGATGACCGTCGGCGCGGCCCTCGTCCTCGAGAAGTTCGACGACGGGTCGAACGCCGAGACGTTCCGGCGGCTCACCTCTCGCGACTACGACGAGCACGTCGAGGGCGCGATGTTCCTCACGGAGAAGCAGGGCGGGAGCGACGTCGGGGCGAACGAGGTTCGCGCCGAGCCGCGGGAGGACGGCACGTACGAACTCCACGGCGAGAAGTGGTTCTGCTCGAACGTCGACGCGGAGGGGGCGCTCGCGCTCGCCCGGACGCCGGGCGCACCGGATGGGACGAAGGGGCTCTCGCTGTTCGTCGTCCCGCACACGGACGAGGACGGCGAGCCGAACGACCTCGTGGTACGTCGGCTGAAGGACAAGCTCGGGACCATCGCCGTCCCGACGGGCGAGATCGTCT
>JBEPXB010000210.1:0-5711 GCA_041642135.1 Halobacteriales archaeon
CCCACACCGGCGAGAACGGCGGTGCGTAGGCGAGGTCGTACCGCTCTAAGTTCGCGACGGTGGCGTTCTCGTGGAGCGCCGCCACCACGGTGTCGACCCGCTTTCCCGCGCGGTCGGTCCCGACGACTGAGGCGCCGAGGATCCGCCCGGTCGAGCGACAGCCGACCAGCCGGACGGTGATCGGGGCCGCACCGGGGTAGTATCCGGAGCGCGACCGGCTGGAGATCGTCCGCGAGACGGGGTCGAAGCCGTACTCGCGTGCCTCCTCCAGGTCCGTGATACCCGTCCGGGCCACCTCGAGGTCGACGACCTTCGTGATGGCCGTCCGCGCGACCGGGCCGCCCTTCGTCGGCTTCCCGGCGACGGTCTGTCCGACCGCGCGGCCGTGCCGGTTTGCCGTCAGCGCCAGCGGGACGTAGTCCACCTCACCGGTGACGACGTTCCGGACCTCCGCACAGTCGCCGGCCGCGTAGACGTTCGGGACACTCGTTCTGTGGTACTCGTCGGTGGCGATGGCGCCCGTCTCACCGATCTCGAGGCCGGCCTCCTCGGCCAGCTCGGTCCGCGGTCTGACGCCCGTCCCGAGGATCACCATGTCGACCTCCGTCCGGCCGTCCCCCGACACGATCGCGTGCGCGTCGCCGGCGTCGTCCTCCTCGATCCGCTCCACGCCGGCATCGAGGTGGAGTTCGACCCCCTCCTCCCGGAGGTGATCCTCGACGACCTCGGCGATCCCTTCGTCGTAGGCCGAGAGGACGTGCGAGGACCGCTGGAACAGGTGGACCCGTGCGCCCCGGGTTCGAAGTATATCGGCCATCTCCAGCCCGATGTACCCGCCCCCGACTACGGCGACCGTCTTCGGGTCGCGCTCGCGGAGGAAGTCGACCACCTCGCCCTCGGAGGCGCCGACGACGTCCTCGGTCACGCCGTCGGCCTCGAACGCCTCGCGGATGGCGTCGGCGTCGTCGAGCGAACTCAGCGTGAACACGCAGTCGAGGTCGACCCCCGCGACCGGCGGCGGGGTCGGCGCCGCCCCCGTCGCGAGCAGCAGGTGGTCGTACGACTGCTCGAACGTGCCATCGTCGTTTCGGACGGTGACGACGTCCTCGTCCGTGTCTATGCCGGTCACCTCGTGCCAGCGCCGGAGGTCGAGCCCCCGTTCCTCGACCGCCTCCTCTGCCGTCACCGAAATCAGGTCCTCGAGCCGGTCGACGGTCCCCTCGACGTAGTACGGCATCCCGCAGGCCCCGTAGGAGACCCACTCGCCCCTCTCGAAGACGATCACGTCGAGCGACGGGTCGTCGCGCTTGGCCTTGCTCGCGGCGCTCATCCCGGCGGCGTCACCGCCCACGACGACGAACGTCTCGGACATGCCGCGGTCTGCGACTGCGGGGCACTTCAACCGTTCCCGCGTGTGCGCCGGGGTCGTCCCCGATCGGGGCGCCCTCGGGGACTCCCGGGGCTCACCCGTTACTGTATGTAGGAGGGTTCCTCGGCGTCGCAGTTCGCCTCGTGCTGCTTGGCGTCCTCGCGCACGTCGAACATGAGCCCGCACTCCTCACAGCGGTACCACGTCGTGTCGTCACGCTCGGTAACGGCGACCATGGCCGGATCTCTGTCGCGGGACGGCAAAGGCGTTTCTCACCACCGGGCGAGTTCCCGAAAGATATCGGAAACGGTCCCCGGGTCGCGCCCCAACGGTCCCTGGGTCGTGCCCCGGAACACGTATGGGCGGACCGGGCCCTACGGTGAGCTATGAGTACGGGGGACCGTTCGGTGACGCTCACTGTCCAGGGTGCCCAGAAGCGGGACGCCGGTCGGGGGGTCGCTCGCCTCCCCGAGGGCGCACGACGCGAACTGGGCGTCCTCAGTGGCGACACCGTCCTCATCGAGGGCGACCGTCCCACGGTGGCGAAGGTCTGGCCGACCCGGGACGGCGAGGGGACCGTCAGAGTCGACGCCGACACGCGGGCGAACGCCGGCGTCACTATCGGCGACGCCGTGACCGTCCGGCCGATCAGCGTCGCCGACGCCGCCGAAGTTCGCGTCGACGTCCCCGTGTCGGTCCCGGACGAGGATCTCCGGCGGTCGGTGGCCAGAGACCTCCTCGACCGACCGCTCCGCGCCGGCGAAACCGTCCGACTCGAACGGCTCGGCGTCCGCGCGACGATCACGGCCACCGACCCCGATGGCACCGTGCGGGTCACGGACCGGACGGACGTCTCGGTCGTCGGACACGATAGAAGCGCCGGAGGTCGCGACCGTGTCGGTCGCGGCGGCACGAGTGGGTCCGAAGGGTCGACCGTCGACCGGGACGCAGGTGGTGGCAGGTCGGGGGCCAGCGGTATGAGCGGCGGTGCGTCCGATTCGGACACCGAGACCGACCCCCGGACGGTCACCGGCGGGCCGCCCGCGGAGGAGGCCGAGTACGGCGTCACCTACGAGGATATCGGGGGACTCGACGAGGAACTCGAGCTCGTCCGGGAGATGATCGAGCTCCCGCTGACCGAGCCCGACCTGTTCGCCCGTCTCGGGATCGACCCGCCGAAGGGCGTCCTGATGCACGGTCCCCCCGGGACGGGCAAGACGCTCATCGCCCGCGCGGTCGCAAACGAGGTCGACGCCCACTTCGAGGTCATAAATGGTCCGGAGATCGTCTCGAAGTACAAGGGCGACTCCGAACAGGAGCTCCGCGAGCGGTTCGCCGTCGCGACGGAGAACCAGCCGGCGATCGTCTTCATCGACGAACTCGACTCGATCGCCGGCACGCGCGACGAGGACGCGGACATGGAGAACCGGCTGGTCGCACAGCTGCTGACGCTGCTCGACGGGCTCGAGGACCGCGGGCAGGTGGTCGTCATCGGCGCGACGAACCGGGTAGACAGCATCGATCCCGCGCTCCGACGCGGCGGCCGGTTCGACCGCGAGCTCGAGATCGGCGCGCCGAGCGAGGCCGGCCGCCGGGAGATCCTCGACGTCCACACCCGGGGGATGCCGCTCGCCGAGAGCGTCGACCTCGACTCGCTCGCCGCCCGGACCCACGGGTTCGTCGGCGCGGACCTGGCCTCGCTGGTGAAGGAGGCCGCGATGGCCACCCTGCGAGACCGCGCGAACCGCGAGGAGCTCGAGGTGACCGCCGCGGATTTCGAGTCGGCGATGGGAAGCGTCGAACCCTCGGCGATGCGGGAGTACGTCGCCGAGGCCCCGCGGGCGACGTTCGCCGACGTGGGCGGGCTGGCCGAGGCCAAACAGACGCTCACGGAGGCGGTGATCTGGCCGCTCCAGTTCGAGCGGCTGTTCGAGGTGACGAACACCGACCCGCCGAGCGGCGTCCTCCTGTACGGTCCCCCCGGGACGGGAAAGACCCTGCTCGCGCGGGCGCTCGCCGGCGAGAGCGAGGTGAACTTCATCCACGTCGACGGACCCGAACTCCTCGACCGCTACGTCGGCGAGTCCGAGAAAGCGGTCCGGAAACTGTTCGACCGGGCGCGACAGGCCTCGCCGAGCATCGTCTTCCTCGACGAGATCGACGCCGTCGCCGGCCGCCGCGGCGAGACTCACGAGGTGACCGAACGGGTCGTCTCGCAATTGCTCACCGAACTCGACGGACTGGAGTCGAACCCGAACGTCGTGGTGCTGGCGGCGACCAATCGGCGGGCGTCGCTCGATCCTGCACTCCTGCGACCGGGCCGGCTCGAGTCACACGTCGAGGTGCCGCTCCCCGACGAGGCGGCGCGGCTGGCGATACTCGAGGTCCACGCTCAGGAGAAACCGCTCGGCGAGAACGTCGACCTCGAGTCGCTGGCCGCGGCAACCGAGGACTACTCCGGGGCCGAACTGGCGGCGCTGGTCCGCGAGGCGTCGATGCGGGCCATCCGCGAGTTCGCCCGCGAGGTGGGACCCGCCGAGGCCAACGAGCGGGCCGAGGAGGTCAGCGTCACGGCGGCGCACTTCGACGCGGCGATGCGGAGCGTCGAGCGGAACCGCACCGGGTAGTCGGGTCGCGGTCGGGTCGGGGGCAAGCGATCGTTCGCCACTCAGTCGCCGACCCGCGGGTCGAGCACGCGGTGGGCGACGTCCTGGAGGAGGCTCGCACCGACGCCGAGGAGCGCGACGCTCATCGCGACGCCGACGATCAACGGGAGGTCGCGCTCGTTCACCGCCCGGAGCGCGACCAGCCCGAGCCCGCGGATCCCGAACACCCTTTCGACCACGATGACCTCGACGGCGAGGACGGCGAACAGCTCCGAGAGGAACACCGAAACCAGCGGGATGGCGGCGTTCCGGACGACGTGTCGGCCGATCCGGAGCGGTCCGGCCCCCTTCGAACGGAGCAGTTTCACGACGTCCCCGTCGACGTACTCGAGCGCCGCCGCCCGTGCGTAGCGGAGCTGTCCGGCGAGGAGCGTCGTCGCCAGGACCGATCCCGGGAGGAGCACCCCCCGCGTCGGTGCCGGACCCGCGAGCCACGCGGGGAGGAACCCCAGCGGGTCACTCGCCGGCGTGGTCCAGATGCCCAGTTCGAACAGCAGCAGGTAGCCGAGGTAGAAGTTCGCCAGCCCGAACAGCCCGTAGACCGCCACCGAAACCGAGCGGTCGAGCACCGACCGGTGGCTCAGGGCACCGTACGTCCCCAGGACGAGTCCTCCGACCGTCGCCAGCACGAGCGCGAGGAGGACGTACCGGGCGGTGACGGGGAGCGCGTCCCCGAGCACGGCCGTCACCGGCCGGCCCTGCGAGAACGACGCGCCCCAGTTCAGCCGCGTCGTGTCGACGAGGTAGTTCACGTACCGGTCGACGACCGGTTCGTCGCGGTTGCGTGCCTCGCGGTAGTCCTCGAGGGCCTCCTCGACGGCCGTGGCGTTCCCGCCGGTCTGGCGGGCGACCTGGTAGGCGACCTGCCCCTCGCCCGGATCAGGCGTGAACGCGACGAGGCCGAACGCGAGGCTCATCACCAGGTACGCGGTGAGGACCGCGAAGACGAGTCGCCTGCCCAGCCACGCGGCGGAGAGGCTCACGACCCACCACGGGACCGAGGAACCCCGGGGTACATTCGGCCCGCGTCGACGGTACCCGGATCGCTCTCGACCATCCGTTCGTCGGGCAACCGATCCCACCGGTCTAAACGTTTGATGAAACCCGGGTTTCAGCCTCCGAAGCGGCTTTGACCGCCGGGCGACAGCCGGGCGCTATGCCGGTCCCCGTCCGCTGCGATCCACGGAGGTGTGAGCGTGGCGGCCCGGGATGAGGAGGACGGCTCGACGTTCGAGACCGTCGACTGGGCCGAAGTCGAGTCCCGTCGCGTCCCGCCGGGTCGGGACCTCCTCGTCGTCGGGGGCTTCCTCGCCGTCTCCGCCCTCTTCGCCTACGACTACCTGTTCGGACCGGTCCGCGGGGACCTCCTGAACGTGGGGAGCCCCCTCGGTCGGGTACGGTGGGACCCTGCCGGGTTCGACTGGCTGGTGCTCCTCTCTCTGTGGCTCCTGGTCGCGATCGTCGTGGTGCCGCTGGCGAGCGACCGGTCGCTCGCGAGGCAGTACTGGCGACGGCTCCGGCGCGACCGGTTCGCGCTCGCGGCCCTCGGGTTCCTCGCCGTCGTGACCGCTCTAGCGACCGTCGGTCCCGCCGCGTTCGGCAAGCCGAGCATCGACCCCGCGGTCCGCAACAACCCCCCGCTGTTCGTGACCGTCGACGCCGCGGCCGTCGGCGAG
>JBEPXB010000211.1:0-5669 GCA_041642135.1 Halobacteriales archaeon
GAGGACGACTCAGCGCCCGGTGTCGTACTTGTAGGTGGCGTTCTCGGCGTCGATGCCGAAGTCCTCGGCGGTCTCCTGGGGCCCCTCGTCGGGCTCCTCGACGACTTCGGCGGCGTCCTTGAACCGCTCGCGCAGTTCGTCGGGCATGCGGAACCGCTCGGCGTCGACGACCATCCCGATCGCCTCGGGGTCGAGCGACTCGCGTTTCTCGGCGAGGCGCTCGCGGAGGAGTTCGGGGAGGTCCTCGGCGTCGACGCCCCGGAACCCGAACTGCGAGAGATACTCGTGTTCGCTCGTGAGCGCGTACACCTCGTCGAACCCCTCCATCCGGGCGGTGTCGACGAGCCGCTCGACGACGTGGGCGCCGACGCCCTGGTTCCGCCAGCCGTCGAGGACGCCGATGCTCGTCAGCTCCGCTACTTCGGGCTCACTCGGGTTCGGGTGGTAGCGAACGCGTCCGAACCCCGCCCGGGTGTTCGACTCGTCGTCGACCGCGATGACGTAGTCCCGCGAGCGGAAGGCCGTCTCGTCCAGCCCCATCGACTCGATGTGGTCGAGGAGCCACGCCTCGTCGCGGTTGCGTGCGTCCCGGACGTACATACCTCGGGATAGGCAGCGGTCCGGAAAAGGTTTTATTACGTCGACGGCTCCCGCGCCCGAGCCACCAAACTACTTGCCCGTGGGTGGTGAGTCCCCGCCTATGGAGTCACTCGGAGAGTTCGACGAAGTGGTCCACGAGCCGTCCCGGGAGTTCGTGGAGTCCACCAACGTCCACCGGTTCATGCAGGCACACGATATCGAGGACTACGACGAACTGATCGCGCGGACCACGGGAGACGTCGAGGGCGTCGAGGCGTCGGGGATCGACTGGTTCTGGGACGAGCTGGTCGACTACCTCGGGATCGACTTCTACGAGGAGTACGACGCGGTCCGCGACGACACCGACGGCCCGCAGTTCTCCGACTGGTACCCGGGCGGGGAGATCAACGTCGCGCACAACACGGTCGACCGGCACGCGGCGCTCGATTCGCCCACCCGCAACCGGGTCGCCCTGATCTGGGAGGGCGAGGACGGCGACGTCCGGGAGGTGACCTTCCACGAACTCAAGCGGGAGTCGAACAAGGTCGCCAACTACCTCGAATCCCGGGGCGTGGAGACGGGCGACCGCGTCGGGCTCTACATGCCGATGGTTCCCGAGGTCGTCTCCATCCTCTACGGCTGTTTCAAAGTGGGTGCTATCGCCGTCCCGATCTTCTCGGGGTTCGGCGTCGACGCCACGGCGACTCGGCTCGAGGACCCCGAGGTGGACGTGCTGTTCACCGCCGACGGGTTCTACCGACGGGGCGACCGGATGACGCTGAAAGACGCCGCGGACGAGGCGATCGAGGACGCCGACCACGACGTCCGCTCGGTCGTCGTCTACCGGCGGTGGGACGATTCGGAACCGGCGATGACCGACGGCCGCGACGAGTTCTGGACCGACGCAGTCGCGACCGCCCCCGACGAGTACGAGACCAAGCACCTCGATTCGTCACAGGAGTCGATGCTGCTCTACTCCTCGGGCACCACGGGCAAGCCCAAGGGCATCGTCCACACCCACGCCGGCGCGCTGATGCAGTGTGCCAAGGAGATCTACTTCGGCTTCGACCACAGGGACCACGACCGGTTCTTCTGGGTCTCCGATATCGGCTGGATGATGGGGCCATGGACGCTCATCGGCAACCACGCCTTCGGCGGGACCGTGTTCATGTACGAGGGCGCACCCGACCATCCGGAACCGGACCGGTTCTGGCGGATGATCGACCGCCACGACCTCACCGTGTTCGGCATCTCACCCACGGCGATCCGCGCGCTCAGGAAGCGCGGCGACGACTGGCTGGAGGGGCACGACCTCTCCTCTCTCAGACTCCTGGGATCGACCGGCGAGCCGTGGGATCCCGAGTCCTGGATGTGGTTCTACGAGAACGTCGGCGGGGGCGAGGCCCCGATCATCAACATCTCCGGCGGGACGGAGATCTGTGGCTGTTTCCTCATGCCGATGCCTACCCAGCCGCTCAAGCCGTGTACGCTCGGCGGCCCCGGCCTCGGGATGGCCGTCGACATCGTGAACTCGCAGGGCGAGTCCGTCGCGGACACGCACGAGCGGGGGTTCCTCGTCGCGCGTGATTCCTGTCCCTCGATGACCAAGAGCCTCTGGGAGGGCGACGAGCGCTACCTCGACACCTACTGGTCCACCTTCGAGGACCCGCCGATGTGGGACCACGGCGACTGGGCACAGAAGGACGAGGACGGCTTCTGGTTCCTCCACGGCCGCGCGGACGACGCGCTCAACGTCGCCGGCCGAAAGGTCGGCCCCGCCGAGGTCGAGGGCGCGCTCATCGAGCACGAGGCCGTCAATCAGGCCGCCGCCGTCGGCGTCCCCGACGACACCACGGGGACCGCCGTCGTCACGTACGTCATACTGGAAGAGGGTTACGAGGAGTCCGACGAGCTGCGCGAGGAACTGCGCGAGCAGGTCGGAGAGGAACTCGGCAAGCCCTTCCGGCCCCGGGAGGTGCTGTTCGTCGACGAGTTCCCCAAGACACAGTCGGGGAAGATCATCCGAAGAGCTATCCAGGCGACCTACACCGGCGAGGACCTCGGGGACATGAGCAGCATCGAGAACCCCGGGGCGCTGGAACGGCTCGAGGAGGCGCGGTAGGGCGGCCGTCCATCCGAACGGGGTCCCGGTCCGGTCGTCACAGGACTGCGTCGGGGTCGACGGCCGGCTCCTGACTACCTCTGTCGACGGCGTAGTCGCCCTCGTCGTCGTCGTCCCGGGCGAGGAGGACGACGGCCCCGGCCAGGACCGGCGCGACCAGCCCCGCCGCGACGGTTCCCGGGTGGGAGAACGACGACCGGACGGCGACCTCCTGGCCGGGGTCGAGGCTCCACTCGTCGGCGACCGCTCGGGCGGCGTCGAGCACCTCTCCGTGGGTGTAGGTTGCGTCGGGCGTCCGGAGGAGCGCGTCGTCCGGATCGACGCGATCCGGCGGCTCCGTCGGGTTCTCCGACCAGACGTCCCGCTCGAAGTAGGCGACGCTCGGGTCGTCGGGTCGAGAGCCGTAGGCGATCCGGCGGGTGCGCGGCCCGGCGTCGTAGTCGTCGAGGTCGTCCGTCGGAACGACGAGCGCCTTCGTCCGCTCGCCGAGCGCGTCGGGGCCGAATCCAACCACTGCGCCGAGGAGCGCGGCGCCGTAGAACCCGAGGACGGCCTCCGGCGCCGGGTCGTCGGCGATCGCGACGGTCATCCCGGAGCGGACGCCCTCGTTCCGGAGGAGGTTCCCGGTCTTCCACGCGGTCGTGCAGAACCGGCGGTAGTCGTACGCGCGGGCTCCGGCCCGGAGGGCGGGGGCGTCGCTCCGCCGGTCGCGGGTCACCGCGTCGCCGAGGGTCCGGACGGTCATACCCTCGATCCGTGCGTCCGGGGGAAAAGTCGCGCGCTACGGCAGGGAGAACCCGCACCGAGCGAGGAACCGGGTGACGGTCTTGATCTCGACGGGGCTGCCGATGATACGGACCGACGCCCCGGCCTCGTGGACGGAGACGGCGAACTCGGACTCGATCGACTCGCGGGTCCCGTCCAGCGCTCCGCGAGCGAGGACGATCTGCGTGCTGTCACGGAGGGTGACGGGATCGGTCATTATTGCCGGATCCCTCTCGACAGTAGATCAAGTTACTGGAACACGTCCTCCCGCGGGTGACGGTAACTGGTGGCGCGGTCAGTCCGAGCCGGCCTCGACGTCATCGGTGCCGGGGTCGGCGTCGGGCTCCTCGGCCGGGGTCGGCATGCCGAAGTTGACGAACAGGACGCCGAGCACCCCGAGCCCGGCGACGAGGACGCCGACCCCCTCGAGTCCGGTGTCGAAGGCGTAGGCGAGCGCGGTGTGGAGGAGGGCGACGAACGTGACGCCGACGAGCAGCAGGGTGTACGCGAGCCGCCGTTTGTCCATACCGAACCTGGGCCCGGCGGCGACATAAGCGCCCGCCTTGCGGCGGTCCGGGCGGGATGCGAGGGTCGAGTCGTTCGCGGAGGTCTACCGGCCGAGCGACCGAACGGACACCTTTTTCGGTCACGACGGCCGACTCACGTACGATGGGGCTCAAGGAGGAGATCGAGGCGATCGAGGAGGAGATCGCCGAGACCCCCTACAACAAGTCCACCGAACAGCACGTCGGTCGGCTGAAGGCCAAACTCGCCGAGAAGAAGGAGAAACTGGAGCGTCAGCAGTCCGGTTCGGGCGGTGGCGGCGGCTACGCGGTCGAGAAGACGGGCGATGCGACGGTGGCGCTCGTGGGCTTTCCCAGCGTCGGCAAGTCGACCCTCCTGAACGCCCTCACGAACGCCGAGAGCGAGGTCGGCGAGTACGAGTTCACCACCCTGAACGTCCACCCGGGGATGCTGAAGTACCGCGGGGCGAACATCCAGCTACTGGACGTGCCGGGGCTCATCTCGGGTGCTGCCGACGGGCGCGGCGGGGGTCGAGAGGTGCTCTCGGTCGTTCGAACTGCTGACCTCGTCCTCTTCCTCCTCTCGGTGTTCGAGGTGGAGCAGTACGACCGCCTGCGCGAGGAGCTCTACGCGAACAAGGTGCGGCTCGACACCACGCCGCCGAACGTGAGCGTCTCGAAGCGGCCCAAGGGCGGCATCCGCGTGACCACGAGCGGCGACGTCGGCCTCGAGGACGAGACGATCAAGGGCGTCCTCCGGGAGTACGGCTACGTCAACGCGGACGTCACGATCCGCGAGGAGCTGACGATCGACGAACTCGTGGACGCGCTGATGGACAACCGGGAGTACCTCCCCTCCGCGGTCGCGGTCAACAAGGCGGACCTCATCGAGCCGGACTACAAGGAGCAGGTCGACGGGCGGCTCCGGGATCTGGGGCTGGATCCCTCCGAGGTGGTGTTCATCAGCGCCGAGGAGGAGCGCGGGCTCGACGCGCTGAAGGAGACGCTCTGGGAGCGGCTCGGGCTCATCCGGGTCTACATGGACAAGCCGGGTCGAGGGATCGACTACGAGGAGCCGCTCGTGTTGCGGGAGGGCCACCACACGGTCGACGACGCGCTCGACCGGCTCGGGGGGTCGTTCGACGAGCGGTTCAAGTTCGCCCGCGTGACGGGCGCGAGCGCGAAACACGACGAACAGCAGGTCGGCCGGGGCCACGAACTCGCCGACGAGGACGTCCTCCGGATCGTCGCCCGGAAGTAGCGACGCCGCATGGCCCACTCCACTCCACGGCGGCGACTGCTCGTCCTCCTCGCGCTCGGGGCGGTCCCCTGGACGGTCGTGTTCATCGGCGACCAGCTGACGCTGTTCTTCCCGTTCGGGGTGGTGAACACGGACCCGCTCGCGTTCGTCGATCTCGTCGCGTGGTTCGCCGGCGGGGGCGGTCTTCCGCGCAACCCCGAGCTCCTCCCGCTGTCGTACCTGTTCTACCTCGGGGCGCTGCTGAGCGCCGCCGCCGGCGTGTGGGACCGCGAACCGCCACGGCTCACCGGAGGACTGCTCGTCCTCGCGGCCGTGGCCCACCTCGGCGTGGCGTACTCGGTGCTCCACCGGATCGCCTACCTCCCGGTCCCCGTGGGTCCGGTCCTCGCGCTCGCGGCCGCGTGGTGGTTCTACTGGC
>JBEPXB010000212.1:0-5665 GCA_041642135.1 Halobacteriales archaeon
GAGACCGGCGAGGAACTCGGGCTCGAACCCACGGCGCTGGGACGGCTGGCCTCGAAGTTCTACATGCGGCTCGACACTGCCCGGTCGTTCGCCGTGCTCGCCCGGAGCGAGGGGATCGACGAGCGGGCCGTCCTCCGGACGGTGGCCGAGGCCGGCGAGTTCGACTCCGTCTCCGCCCGCCGGGACGAGCGCGAGGCGGTGCGGGCGGTGCTGGGTGGAGGGCGGGGGAGCGCTACCGGGACCGACTCGGCGGGCGCGGACCTCGACCCGGGCAACCGGAAGGTGCTCGCCATCCTCCGGGCGTCGATGGACGGCACGACTCCCACCGAACTCCGGAGCGACGCGTGGGTCATCCGGCAGAACGCGCTCCGGCTGCTGGGGGCGCTCCGGGCGTTCTGCTCGGAGTTCGCCGGTCCCGCCGCGGCGAACCTCGTCCGCCGGGTGGCGGCCAGGATCGAACACGGCGTTTCGAGGGACGCCGTCGGCCTGACGGCCATCGACGGCGTCGGCGCCGGTCGCGCAGGGAAACTCGCGAGCGAGGGGCTCACCACCGCCGAAGACGTCCGCCGGGCCGGCGTAGAGGGGCTAGTCGCGGCCGGCCTCTCGGATGGCGTCGCCGAGCGCGTCCTCGAGAACGCCCGGTCGCTCCCCGCCGTGGAGGTGGAGTGGGGTGACTTCCCCGAGACGATGGCTCGCGGCGAGAACGAGATGTGCGAGGTCGGCGTGCGGAACGCGGGTGGCGGTGCCCCCGTGGGCGTCCGCGTGACGGTCAACGACGTCGAGATGACGGCCACGAACGTGTACCTCGGCGAGACGACCGTTCCGGTCGGTGTGTTCGGCGCCGACCACGACGAACTCACCTACGCCGTCGAGGTGGCGTTCCCCGACCTCCCGCTCCCACCGGTCCGCGAGGAGCGGGTCGTCCGCGTGCTCGACTGATCGCTCCCGAACGCAGGCAGGTTCATTACGCCCGGCCCGCATCCGCGAGATGGAGACGGCGAACCCCGCCGCCACGTACGATGACCCGGAGAGCACCGCTGGACGACGTCGAGTACCTGTCCAGCTCCGGCTACCGGGTCGAGGTGCTGGAGGCGCTCGT
Organism: Halobacteriales archaeon; assembly: GCA_041642135.1. Classification (GTDB taxonomy): domain Archaea; phylum Halobacteriota; class Halobacteria; order Halobacteriales; family Haloarculaceae; genus Salinirubellus. The sequence goes on from JBEPXB010000212.1 coordinate 1,100, forward strand.
CGACGGGGCGCACACCCGGCCGGAACTGCGCGACCTGACCGGCATCCCCCAGCCCACACTCGGGCGCATCCTCGGGGGGTTCGAGGAGCGCAGGTGGATAGAGCGCGCAGGGGGGAGTACCGCATCACCGGCCTCGGGTCGATGCTGGCGGAGGAGTTCTCGGGACTGCTCGAGACGGTCGGGACGGTACAGGACCTCGCGGAGATCCGGGGACGGCTCCCGGTCGAGGGGATGGACTTCGACGTCCGGCTGCTCCGGGAGGCGCGGATAACGGTGCCACGCCCGCCGGACGTGTTCGCGCACTTCCGCCGCGCCGAGGAGATCGTCCGGGACGCCGCGGAGGTCCGGACGCTGGTGTCGACGTTCTCGCTCGACACGCTCCCGAAGCAGCGCGAGTGGGTGCTCGAATGGAGCCAGCGCGAGGAGGTCATCATGGCGGCCGACGCCTTCGACGGTCTCGTCTCCCAGCCGGAGGCGATCGGGACCGTCCGCGAGGTACTGGCGAGCGAGAACATGACAGTCTATCGGTGCGAAGGAGAGATACCGGTGGGACTCACTCTCGCGGACGACGTCGCCGTGATCACCCCGTACGACGAGGAGAACGTCCCGTGTGCGCTCGTGGAGAGCGAGAACGAGGCGGTCCGCGCGTGGGTGACCCGGACGCTCGACGAGTACCGGAACCGCGCGACGGAGGTCACCGTCGAGGACCTCCCGGGATAGGTTACGTCCGGTGAAAGGGTTGGTTCCGGCGAAACCGTACCGACAGGCGGTGTTATCCCCGAGGAACGCCTGTTAGTCCCATGCAAGAACAGGAGTCGGACCCGGGCCGGACGGCGCGACGCGACGGCTCGGACGCCCCGAAAGAACACGGGACGCCGACCGAGACCGGCACCGTCGAGAGGGGCTTCGTCGAGACGAACGGCATCGAGACGTACTACGAGCGCCGGGGCGAGGGCCCGCCGGTCGTGTTCGTCCACGGGATGGTCATGAGCACCACGATGTGGGACGCACAGGTCGAAGCGCTCGCCGACGAGTACACGACCGTCGCCTACGACGTCCGGGGGCACGGCCGGACGGGCGGCTCCGAGGTCGGGTCGTACTCGATGGAGCTGTTCGCCGAGGACCTCGACGCGCTCCTGACCGCGCTGGGTATCGAGCGGCCGGTGCTCTGTGGGGTCTCGATGGGTGGGGCCGTCGCGCAGGCGTACGCGGCAGCCCACCCCGAGAAGGTGGCCGGCCTCGTGCTGGCCGATACGTTCCCCGCGGGGCCGCTTCCGCTCGCGGGACGGCTGGCGTTCGCCAACATCCGCTTTCTCGGCTGGCTGCAGCGGTACGTCGACTACAAGCGGCTCAACCGGGTCCAGATGCGGGTCGGCAACCGCCTCGTCCCCGGGTGGGCCGGCGACGAGGTCACGGTCCAGGACCTCATCGAGACGGACCCGCGGATAGCCAGCGAGGAGTTCCGGAAGATCGCCCGGGCGACCGCCGCGTTCCCGGGGAGCGACCTCGACCTCTCGGCCGTCACCGCCCCGGTGCTCGTCCTGCACGCCGAGCACGCCCCGCCCGGCATGTCGGAGATGGCGTCGGAGATACGCGACGGGCTCTCGAACGCCGACGTGGAACTGACCGTCGTCCCCGACGCGGGCCACGCTGTGAACCTCGACAACCCCGAGTTCTTCAACCGGAGGGTCGGGGAGTTCCTCGACCGGATCCACGGCGACGCGGCGTGATACGGTCGTGCGTACCGATGTACCGGCGATCACCCGGGCGGGGTCGGTTAGCGCCGGTAAAAGACGACGCACGACCGTATGAGGCGTCGACCGATCGTCGGAACCGGTCGGCGATATTCGCCTCGAGCGGCGGGAACCCGGAACGGCGACGGGAAACCGGCACGATGCCGCGAGGAGCGAGTCCTCTGGAGGAACGAGGTGTCGAAGGGAACGGGGCGCCGAAGGAGTGCTGGCGGCTCTCGGGCGGTACGCCGGATGGAACGGACCCGAGACTACTGTTTCTCCTCGTCGGGCTCGTTCCGGTTCGCCGGCGGCTCCCGGGAGCCCAGCACCGCGTCGAACGCACCGGCGATCGTCTCCCGGACCCGTTCGATCAGCCGCCGCAGCGGTGCCAGCAGGCCGAGCATGTCGAGGATCGACAGCAGGGTCGCGACGCCACCGAGGCCGATCCCCCTGAGGGACCTCCAGAGGCCCCGGAGGAGTCCGATGAGCCTCCGTATCAGCCCCCGCAGGAACGACAGCATCGTGTCGAGGCCGACCTTGGCGACCGCGATAGAGCCGGCCACGACGCCGCCGGCACCGATCAGGACCTCCTCGACGCCGACCCCGATCCGCAGACCGGGAAGGAGTTCGAACACGCGCTCGACGCGTATCCGACCGCTCTGGACGCTCCGACGGACCGCCGCCTCGACGTCGTCGCTCGTGTCGATTCCGTCGACGGTCCGCTTCGTCGTCGCCACGCGGAGCGTCGGATCCTCGAGTCGCCCGCGCTCTATCGCCGTAACCCGGGCCTCGTCGTCGAAGCGTAGCGAGTAGACCGCCCGTCCGCCCTCGTCGTCGCTGACGTGAAGGTTGACCCGCGCGTTACGGAGGAGCCACCCCTCGAGGACGCCCGGGTCGCCGCCGCGGGCGTTGTACTCCGCGACCGCCTCCTCCAGGCGCTCGAAGGTCTCGTCGGCCCACTCCGGCGACGAGGGCTCGTCCGACTGTGCCGCGACCCCGCCGGACAGTGCGACGACGAAGGCGCCGAAGACGACGATTACGGCGAGGACGCCGGACGCCGTGATCCTCCGACGAGCCATATGTTAGATATTCTCACACTCGGTCTTAAAAATATCGCAGCATATACACGAACGCTTCTGCGAGAGAGAGCCTCCGCCCGGGCGAAGACCCCCACGACGGACGGTCCTCCGGGTCCGGACCGTGGCCGGCCCGACGCCCTTTTGACAGCCGGCGGGGTATCCGCGTCCATGCGAGCACTCACGCTGGGTCCCGAGGGGACCTACTCCCACCGGGCCGCCCGCGCCGTGGCCGACGAGATCGACTTCACCGAGTCGGTCACGAACATCGTCGAGGGGGTCTCGACCGGCGAGTACGACCGCGGGGTCATCCCCATCGAGAACAGCATCGAGGGGAGCGTCACGGAGTCGCTCGACGCGCTGGCGGAGCGGAACGTCGCCGTCGTCCAGGAGATCGTCACCCCGATCCGCCACGCGCTGCTGGCCCAGAGCGGCGAGTTCGAGGTCGTCGCGAGCCACCCACAGGCGCTGGCGCAGTGCCGTTCGTACCTCGAGCGCGAGTACCCCTCGGTGCAGACGGAGGCGGTCGCCTCCACCGCCCGCGGCGTCGAGCGCGCCCGCGAGGACCCGAGCGTCGCGGCCATCGGCCACCCGGACAACGCCGGCGGCGACCTCCGCGTGCTCGCCGAGGACATCCAGGACCGGACCTCCAACGCCACCCGGTTCGTCGTCCTCGCCCCCGAGTCAGAGAAGTCCGAAGCGGGCGGGAAGACCTCGCTCGTCGTCTACCCGAACACGAACTACCCCGGGCTGCTGCTCGAGCTGCTGAAGCCGTTCGCCAACCGCGACATAAACCTCACCCGCGTCGAGTCCCGCCCCTCCGGCGAGCGCCTCGGCGACTACGTCTTCCACGTCGACTTCGCCGCCGGCCTCTACGAGGACCGCTCGCAGGCGGCCATCGCCGAGATCCGCGACATCGCCAGCGAGGGATGGGTCCGCGAACTCGGGTCCTACGACACGAAGCACGTCCTGTACTGACCATCTTTTTGCTCGTCGGGTGCGCTCGCTCCGCTCGCGCACCTCTCCTCGCAAAAACATGGGTGAAAAAGGCCGCTCGCTCGGTGGCCTTCGGCCGCCTCGCTCGCGGTACAGTGATCTAGCCTTCCCGTGGTTCGGTTAGTGGTCGGCCTTCCCGGGGTTCGGTTAGTGGTCGGCCTTCCCGGGGTTCGGTTAGTGGTCGGCCTTCCCGGGGTTCGGTTAGTGGTCGGCCTTCCCGGGGTTCGTTCGGCCGAGTGGGACCTCGGGTCCTCTGTCCGTGGGTCGTGAACCGGTCTCGGGCTGTGGACGAGGGACCGCTCGACCGACCGCCGTATCCGGTCAGTCAGAGTGACCACCGTGATCCACACGCCCGATGGCGGATGCCGGTCGTGGGCGCCGTCGGCGATCCGTTCGTCCGGTCGCTCCGAGCCTCACCGGGGGTCGCGAACGAGCCGTTGACGGACACGGTCGTGGACCGCTCGTCAGCCGAGCTCGTACCGGGTGATCGACTCCGTCTCGCAGTGAGGACAGCTCCGGACGTCGTCCCCGACCGAGAGGCCGCAGCGCCGGCACTCGGAGTAGGTGTTCGCCCCGCCTCGACCGCCGAACACCTCTCGAACGCGAGCCAACATACAAGTACACATATCGGAGGCCGTAAATAAACGTACTGGCCGGGCGTCATTATTCGCCACCAGCGCGGCTCGCCGAGGCCTCTCGAGCCGTTACGTGTGTCGAACGCTACGGGGAGCGTTCACAGGAGACCGTCGGCGGGATCCGCG
>JBEPXB010000213.1:0-5632 GCA_041642135.1 Halobacteriales archaeon
TAGCCGGTTCGGGCGGGACTGAAAGGGGCGAGTCGCTGGAGGAAGGCGGGCGACGCAAGCACGCGAACGAAGTGAGCGCGCAGCGAGCCCCCCGACTCCAGCGACTCGGGGCTTTCGAGGTGTTCTCAGTTCCCCTCGTAGCGGACACGCCTCCTCCTCGTCCAGAGCCCGAAACACTACCCCCTCACTGGCGTCCGAAAGGGGCTTACGACGTCCCCGACCACCCCCGGTATGGTCGAGAACGTCATCTACCCCGCCTATCTCGACGCGAACCTCTCGCGCGCCGAGGGCCGCCGGGTCCCGCTCGAGTTGGCGGTCCCGGACCCGGACCCCGAGGAGATCGCACGGGCGGTCCAGCAGGTCGGCTACGACGCGGTGGTCGAGCGAGACGTGACATACTCCCGGGAGTACGAACCCCGGGGCCGGGTGCTGGTCCAGAACGCCGACGACGCGGGGAAGTCGGACCTCCTGCAGGCCGTCGCCGCCTACCTCGGCGCGCTGCGGGCGTGACGTGAGCCCCATGCGCCGCGTCGGCGAGGTGGTTCGCACGGCACAGGGGCTCGCCGTGGTCCGCTGTCCCGACGACGAGCATCCCCGCCTCGGGACTGCGGTGCTCGACGAGGACCTGGAGGAGGTGGGACGGGTCGTGGACGTGTTCGGGCCCGTCGAGCGGCCGTACCTGGCGGTGAGCCCCGCCGACGGCGTGGCGCCGGCACTGCTTCTCGGTCGGCCGCTGTACGCCCGGTAGCCCGACCATCGACCACCCGGTGGTCCGACCGCTGCCTTCACGGAAGCCCGGCCGTCATCCGACCGCCCCCGCCCGGCGGCCCCGAGCGCCGTTCACACCGCATCCCGAGTCCGAACGCCCAATAGCCCGGCCCACCGAGTGCGGGCATGGACCGCCGGACGTTCGTCGTCGTCGCCGCCATCGTCGGGACCTTTCTCCTCGTCCAGGTGGGGGCGCTCGCGCTCGTCGAGCCGTTCAAGTCGGCCGGGTTCCAGGCGACCGAGAACCCCTCGGACCCGACCAATAGCTTCGTCTACATCGGTGGGATCCTCGTCGCGACGGCGGTGATGCTCGCGGCGTTCCGCTACGGCGTCGACGGGCTGATCCGCGGGCTCGTCGTGTTCGCCGCGGGCTACATCACGTTCTTCGTCTTCAGCGTCCTCGTCCCGCCCGTCGTCTCGGTATGGGGGTTCAACCTCCCGGCGGGCGTCCTGTCGCTGCTGGTCGTCGTCGGCCTGTACGTCTACCCCGAGTGGTACGTCATCGACGTCGCGGGGGTGGTGATGGGGATGGGTGCGGCCGGGCTGTTCGGCATCAGCTTCGGCGTCCTCCCCGCGGTGCTCCTCCTGACCGTGCTCGCGGTGTACGACGCCATCAGCGTCTACGGCACCGAACACATGCTCACGCTCGCCTCCGGCGTGATGGACCTCAAGCTCCCGGTGGTCCTCGTCTTCCCGCTCACGCTCTCGTACTCGTTCCTGGATTCGGACCCGCCCGCGAGCGTCGACAGCGGCGACGAGGAGGAGGGCGCAGCGACCGCTCCCGACGGCGGCGAGGCGAGCGGAGCGAGGCGAACCTCGTCGGAACAGAGTTCCGACGGCGGCGAGGCGAGCGACGACCGACGGGACGGTGACGACGACGCGGACCCCGGGAAGGACGCGGGCGCCGAGCACACCGAGCACGCCGACGTTCCCGAGTCGGCGTTCGAGCGCGACGCGTTCTTCATCGGCCTCGGGGACGCGGTCATGCCCGCCGTCCTCGTCGCCAGTGCGGGGTTCTTCGCGCCGGGCGGCGTCGACGCCCTCGTGTCCGGACTCGCGCTGACCCTCCCCGCCCTGACCGCGATGGTCGGTACCGTCCTCGGCCTCCTGGTGTTGATGTACCAGGTGGCGAAGGGCCAGGCCCACGCCGGTCTCCCGCTGCTGAACGGCGGGGCGATCGCGGGCTACCTCGGCGGCTCGCTCGTCGCCGGCGTTCCCGTCGTGACCGCGCTCGGACTCGCGCCGTACATCTGATCCGCACCGCACCTCTGATCGCGAGGGCCTCGACGACCCCACCGGAACCACGGCCGACGACAGTCGTGCCCGGACGAAGAGTGAACGCACCCCGGGATACAAGCCCCCGGCGACGGTCGATGTGGCGGTCGAGAGACGATGACGGGGAGACGCGAACGGGACCGGGATCACCGGCGGGAGCTCGAGCGGAGTCGCGAGCGCTGGGATCTCTGGAGCTCCTACTGGGGGTTCGTCGAACGGGACACCGTCGAGGTCCGCCGCGAGACCGTCGGGAACGTGTACGACGCGCTCCGTCCCGGGACCCGGTTCGCGCTCTACGAGATCCGACTCGTCCCGTCCGGAGTGTCGAGGGTGCTCGATCCGCTCGTCCGCGCGCTCTACCGGCGCTTCGGCAACTGGAACGCGGAGGGGGACGTCCTCGAGGAACTCCGGGCGGCGTTCGACCGGACGGGGGTCGTCCGGACGTTCGCGCTCGGAACGAACTACGTCACCGTGGCCGGGAAGGGGTCGCCCCGAGCCGGGAGTTACTGAAACGGATTTCAGTAACGCGACCTACAGAAACGTATTTCAGCTGATACTTATGGTTCCGGGGGTCCTCCCGTTAGATACGGGGACACCCCCGGTGAGACAACATGAACGGACTCCGCTACGTCGAGGCCGCCGTCGCCGCCCTCGCGGTGCTCTGGCTGGCCGCCGGCCTGCTCGCCCACCCCGCCGCGTTCGGGGCGCTCGCCCTGCTCGCCCTGCTCCCGCTGGCGCTAGTCGTCCTCCCCCTCGTGGTCTCGATCGGCTTCGCCGAGCGGTCGATGACGGTCCGCTGGTCGGGTCGGCCCCGATCCCTACGGGGTGACGAGACCACCGACGGGACCGTCCGCGCTCGCGTCCGTGCCCGACTGGACGCGGACGACGACGGTCGACCGAAGCCGGCCGACTGACCACTGACCCACCACGGCCGACGGGCTTGCCACTCGCTTCGGCCCTCCACACGCGAACGGCTCGGCCCTCCACGGACGAGCGTCGCACCGACCGCGCCGGACCTCGGGTCGGGGATCGAACCGCAGCCGATGCCCTCCGCCGGCCGTATCACTCCCCGGTCAGCGCCTCGCTTGCCGGGAACAGTTCGATAGTGCTCCCGAGGCCGGCCTCGACGGCCTTCCCGTAGAGCATGTGCGCGGCGGCGACCGTCTCGATTGCCGTCCCGCCGCTGTCGAACAGCGTCACCTCGTCGTCGGCCTCCCGGCCGGGCTCGACGCCCGCGACGACCTCGCCGAGTTCGGCGTGGACGTGGTCCTCGCCGACGGCGCCCTCCTCCACGGCCTGGAGGAACGACCCGGCGTCGCTGAACGCCCGGTCGCGCAGGTCCGGGACGTACTTCGCCCGGGCGACCGTCGTCGCGTCGAGTTCGCGCTTCGCCGGGTCGTACTGACCCATCGCGGTGACGTGTGCGCCCGGTTCGAGCCGGTCGCCGTCGAACACCGGCTCCGAGGCGTTCGTAGCCGTGATCACCACGTCGGCGCCCTCGACGGCCGCGTCGCTGGAGGCGACCGCCCCCACTGCGGCGTCGAGTTCGTCGTTGAACTCCGCGGCGAACGCCTCGCGGTTGGCCTTCGTCGGCGAGTAGACGTTCACCCGGTCGAACTCCCGGACCGCGACGGCCGCGCGGAGCTGACCGCGGGCCTGCGCGCCGCTCCCGATGATCCCGAGCGTCGAGGCGTCCCGCCGGGCGAGCGCGTCGACCCCCACCGCGCCAGCCGCGCCCGTCTTGTAGGGGTTGAGCGACGCTCCGTCGAACAGTGCCAGCGGTTTTCCCGAGTCGGCGTCGAACAGCTGGAGGAAGAAGTGGGCGTCCCGGTCGGCGAACCCTGCGGCGTACGTGTACCCGCCCATCGCGCCCATCCCCGGGAGCACGGCCATGTACCCGGTGAGGATCCCGGGCGGGTCGGCGTTGACGAGCTTCGTCCGCGGCTCGGCCGGCGCACCCTCGCCCCGGTCGCGGTACCCCTCCCTGACGGCGTCGACGTACTCCGCGGGCGTCGCCAGGCCGTTCACGTCCTCGCTGGTGAGGAACCTGACCTCGGTCATGGCCCGGGCTTGCCCCGGCGGTGGCTTAGTCCCTCTGACCTGTCAGTCGGACTCGCCGGGTCGAAGGACGATCCCGAGCGCGAACGACGACCGTGTCGGTCGAGCACGGGGCTCGCAACACGAGAACGGAGAAGAGAGAGGTCGGAGAACGGAGATGAGACGACGAGAGACCGCAGGACGGTCGGTGGTGCCGGGTCGGTGGTGCCGGGTCGGTGCTCAGTCGGCGGCCGGAGCGGGCCCGCCAGTGTTCTCGACCTCGGGGACCGCGTCCGTCGGCGTCCGGACGAACATGGCGTGGACGATCAGGGCGATGGCGAACACCGAGCCGACGGGAACGGCGACAGTCAGTTCGAACCCCAGGAGAGTCATGGCGGCGGCGATGGTTCCGAGTCCGAGCGGGATCAGTCCGAGAACGACGTCGTAGTACCCCGTCATAATACATCATAATAATGTATACGATATAAATCTTCCCCGTATTCTGCCAGTACCCAACCTGGTGGCGACCTGTCGCCCCCGTGTGGTCAATACAGTGGTTTTTCGTAAGTTACACAGATAGTCCGAAGGCATAAACGACAGACTTCAGTCGGTTCCACGTGGCCGGACAGGTCGATCCTTCTGTCGAACTGGCGGCGTGTCGGTCCTCCGGAGAGGTCTACGCGCCGGAGAGACGGACCGAAGCGCGTGTCTCCAGATAGCACGCTTCGGGCGTATCCGGTTCGGCCGGCGAGGGACGGAGTGCGGGCACGGCCCGTCGGAGGACGACGAGGGTACCCGAGGCACGCCCGACGCTCCGGACCGACGTGTTGAAACCGCACGGACGGCGAGTGGTCGTGTGAACCGGAACGACCGGGCGATCACGGGGCTGGTGATGCTGGCACACGCGGCGGTCCACACGTACGAGCTGTCGCTGCCGCTGCTCCTGCTCGTCTGGGCCGAGGAGTTCGCCACCCTCGGGGTCCCGCTCCTCGGCGAGTTCCCGGTGACGGCGTTCGTCCTCGGGGCCGTGCTGACGGCGGGCTACGCCCCGTTCGGCGTCGGCGCGCTCCCGGGGGGCGTGCTCGTGGACGCCTACGGGTCGAAGCGGCTCATCGTCGGCTGTCTCGTGGGGATGGGCGTCGCGTTCGCCGGGCTGGCGCTGGCGCCGAGCCTGCTGTGGGTGGCGGTCGCCCTGTTCGTCTGGGGGGTCGCCGCCAGCGTCTACCACCCCGCGGGGCTCTCGCTCATCTCGAAGGGCGTCGACGAGCGCGGGTCGGCGTTCGCCTACCACGGCGTCGCCGGCAACCTCGGCATCGCGGTCGGCCCGCTCGTGACGGCGGTCTTCCTGTTCGCCCTCGGCGACTGGCGGGTCGTCGTCGGCCTGCTCGCGGTTCCAGCGCTCGTGGGCGCCGTGGCGGCCGCCCGGGTGCGCGTCGACGAGACCGCCGCGGTGGCGGCGACCGATGGCGGCGGATCGGACGACGGTGAGGCGGACGACGGCGAAGCGGCCGGGGAGGCCGGGAACGCCAGCGCGTCCGGGTCGGGGGCGGTC
>JBEPXB010000214.1:0-5623 GCA_041642135.1 Halobacteriales archaeon
TCGACGTGGTGCTGCTCCTCGGCGGGCGTCATCTCGCCGTAGCCGTTGTTCTCGCAGACGAATATCACCGGGAGGTCGCGCACGCCGGCGAGGTTCATCGCCTCGTGGACCTGCCCCTCGGCCATCGCGCCCTCGCCGAAGAAGGAGAGACAGACGCGGTCCTCGCCGCGGCGCCGGATCGACTGGCCCGCACCGACGGCGAGCGGCGGCCCCGCGCCGACGATGCCGTTCGCGCCGAGCATCCCCCGGTCGACGTCGGCGATGTGCATGCTCCCGCTCTTGCCGCCGCAGTAGCCCGTCGCCTTCCCGAACAGTTCGGCCATCATCCGGTCGGGGTCGAGCCCCTTCGCGATGGCGTGGCCGTGCCCCCGGTGCGTACTCGTGATGTAGTCGTCCCCGTCGATCGCCGAGCACGCGCCGACTCCGACCGCCTCCTGACCGATGTAGAGGTGGACGAACCCCGGGAGTTCGTTGTTCTCGAACAGTTCACTCACCCGCGTCTCGAACTCGCGGATCAGTACCATCTCGCGCAACTGCTCGCTCACCCGGGCGCCGTCCCCCGACGTGTCCTCCGGCATGGTCTACCTCCCCGGGGTAGCGGACTAAAAGGTATGCTTCGGTGGGGGGCTACACCGCGTTCGGTTTCGAGGTAAGGGGCACTCCTCGATTCGAGACTCACCGAAAGGAACCGAACGAACCCGCTACTCCCCGCCGAAATCCGGATCCCGCTTCTCGACGAACGCGGCCATCCCCTCGGCCTTGTCGGGGGTGTCGAACGCGAGCGCCGCGTAGGCCGCCTCGAGTTCGAGCCCCGTCTCCAGGCCCGCGCGGGCCTCGTTGATGCTCCGTTTGGCGAACCACTGGGCGTGGGGGGCGCCCGCGGCGAGTTCACCCGCGAGTTCGTACACGCGGTCGTAGAACTCCTCGTCGGGGACGACCTCGTTGGCGAGGCCGATGTCGGCCGCCTCCGGCGCCGGAACGTGCCGGCCGGTGAGGACGAGTTCCTTCGCCTTCAGATAGCCGACGACGTGGGTGAGCCGCTGGGTACCACCGGCACCGGGGATGATCCCGAGGCCGATCTCCGGCTGGCCGAACCGGGCGCTCTCGGCGGCGAGTATCAGGTCGCACATCATCGCCACCTCCGTCCCGCCGCCGAGCGCGACGCCGTTCACGGCCGCGATGACCGGAACGCGAGCGCCCTCGATGGCGTCCTCCACGTCCGCCATGACCTCCCGGAACTCCCCGAGCCAGTCGGTGCTCGACTGCTCGCGGAACGCCTTGATGTCCCCGCCGCCGATGAACGCCCGGTCGCCCTCGCCGGTCAGGACGACACAGCGCGTCTCTGCGGCGATTTCGGAGACCCCTTCGACGAGCTCCTCGAGCACCTGGGGGTTCACCGCGTTCATCGCCTCCGGCCGGGAGACCGTGACCGTCCCGACGTCGCCGTCGCGCTCGACCGTGATCGTGTCGTAGTCCTCGCTCATCGCCCCGGCGTTGGTCGGGTCCTCGTATAACCGTTCCCCGGGCGCCCGGTGCCGGTTCGCGTCCCCGGCAAGCGCGGGTGTCGGTCGGCGTCGACGGACGGCGCTACTCCCGGACCGCCCGTACACAGAGGAACACGGGGTACCGCGACTCCTTCTCGTACCGTTCGGGCCACTTCTCCTCGAACGCCGCCGTCGGCCGTGGCTCGAGGAGCTCGTCGATCCGGAAGCCGGTTTCGAGCAGCGGTTCGACGATCTCGGAGAACGGCCGCCTGTAGTACGGTACCTCGACGTCCCACTCCTTCACTGCCCGTTCGACCTCGAAGTAGTTCGCGTCGCCCTCGTCGGCCTCGGGCGGGAACTGGTCGAGCGGATGGCCCGTCGAGAAGGCGAGGAACCCGCCCGGTTTCAGGAGACGGGCGAACTCGGCGAACGGCCCCCGCCAGTCGGCGACGTAGCCCAGTGCGAGGGCGCTCACGACCCCGTCGAAGCCGTCCGTCCCGGCGAACTCCATCGGCTCCGCGAGGTCGGCCCGCACGAACTCCGCACGGTCGCCGACCCGCTCCCTCGCGTGCTCGAGCATCGCCTCGCTGACGTCGACGCCCACGACGTCGGCGCCACGGTCGAGCAGCCACTCGGTGTAGACGCCGGTCCCACAGCCGGCGTCGAGGACCCGCTTTCCCTCCACGTCCGGGACCAGCGACGTCGTTGCGGGGAACTCCAGGTCCGCGTTGTACGGGTTCGTCCGCACCTCCTCGGCGTAGGTGTCCGCCAGCTCGTCGTAGGCGGCCTCCGCTATCGGGTCCTCTCCGTCGGTCATCCCGCGTCGGAACGGTCCGGACCGGCAAGTCTGCTGTGGTGTCTGCTCGGACTCCAGTCGCGTGGGAGAAACCGTTGTGCTTCCGGCTCGCGGCCAACAGCGACGGGATAGGATGAGGACTGGCGAGCGGCGGCGACCTCCGATCCCGGAACGCGCACCCCGTCAGTACGACCGCGGGAGGCCGAGTTCGTTCGTCCCGACGAACGCCTTCACGAGTTCGTCGCTGACGGGCGCGACCCGCGCGAGCCGGACGTCCCGGAAGAGCCGCTCGACGTGGTACTCGTTCGCGAAACCCATCCCGCCGTGGGTCTGGACGGCCCGGTCGGCGGCATCGAACCCCGCGCGGGCGGCCATGAACTTCGCCGCGTTTGCCTCCATCGAGCAGTCCTCGCCGGCGTCGTACAGCGAGGCCGCCTTGTAGATCATGAGCTTGGCCGTCTCCAGCTCCATCTTCGACTCCGCGAGCGGGAACTGGACCCCCTGGTTCTTCCCGATGGGCCGCTCGAACGCCTCCCGCTCGTTGGCGTAGTCGACCGCCAGGTCCAGCGCGAGCTCGCCCGCCGAGAGCGGGATGGCCGCCCAGATGATGCGCTCGGTGTTGAGCGTCCCGAGCAGGTGGTAGAACCCCCGGCCCTCCTCGCCGAGCAGGGCATCCTCCGGTACACGAACGTCGTCGTAGACGACCTCGCAAGAGCCGAGCGAGCGCATGCTGAGCTTGTCTATCTTGCTCGTCGAGATACCATCAGAATCGCTCGGCACGACGAACAGCGAGATGCCCTCGTGGCGCTTGCCCTCGCCCATCGGCGAGGTCCGGGCGAGCGTGACGATGTAGTCCGAGACGTGGGCGCCGGTGGTCCAGATCTTCGTCCCACTGATCACGTACTCGTCGCCCTCCTTCCGGGCGGTGGTCTTGATCCCCGCCGTGTCGAGCCCGGCGTCCGGCTCCGTCAGCCCGAGACAGACCATAGCGCCGTCGGCGATCTCGGGGAGGAGCCGCCCCTGCTGTGACTCCGTGCCGTGCTCCTGGATCGAGATGCCGCCGAACACCGGCCCGAGCGTGAGCAGGTTCGGCCCGCTGACGCCGCCGCCGTAGCGTCCCAGCGCGAGCGCCACCGCCACGACCTCCTCCATCCCGAGCCCCTCGCCGCCGTGCTCGACCGGGACCGTGAGCCCCATGAATCCCGCTTCGGTCAGGTCGTCCCAGATCTCGCGGGGGAACTCCTCCGCCTCGTCCTTCTCGCGCCAGTACTCCAGCCCGTAGTCCTCGGCGATCTCCCGGGCCAGCCGCTGCATCATCTCCTGCTCGTCCGAGAGCCTGAACTCCATTAGCGCCCCCTTCCGGTGCCGGGAGTTAGTCTCTTTCGTCGCCGGCACCCGGGGCGTCCTCCCCGAGTTCGAGGTCGGGGTCCCGCAGGCCCGCGACCGTGTCGGCGTACCGCGACTCCCGGCAGGCCGCGTACGTGAGCCGTCGGAGCGTCGCCGGGGAGGCGTCGACGTTCGCCGTGACGGTGACCGTCGGCCGGTCGCCACCGAGTCGCACCTCGAACGCGGGGACGGGCCAGTCGTGGGCGGCGGCCACCTCCCGCGCCTGCTCGGTCAGATCGTTCGCGACCGCCGCCTCGACCGCGTCGCGGTCGGCCTTCGTCGCCGGCTGCCCCGATTCCGGCTCGGACTCGGGGGCCGTCTCCGACACCTCCTCCGGACTGCCGTCATCACCGACCCCTGCTCCGGCCGCAGCCCGCTCGGCGACGACGACGCTCGGCGACTCCAGCCCTCCGGTGAGGGTATCGAGGAACCGCGCCGCGTCGGCCCCGTCGACGACCCGGTGGTCGAACGTCAGCGAGAGCGTACACCTCCCTTCGACCACTCGCCCGACACCGAGTATCGCCACCTGCGGCGGGTCGAGGATCGGATCGAACGAGTCGACACCGAGCGGCCCGAGATTCGACACCGTGAACGTCCCCCCCTGCAGGTCGTCCAGCCCGTGGGTCCCCGCGAGGACGGCGTCGGTCAGTCGTCGGCGCTCGCGGGCGATGCCGGCGAGGGTTCTCCTGCTCGCCTCGCGGACGACCGGCGTGAGGAGGCCGCTCTCGGCGTCGACGGCCACCGCGACGTTCACCTCCTCGATCAGCCTGTGGGTCTCGCCCTCGTACCAGGCGTTGAACTCGGGGTGGCGTTCGAGGGCCCGGACCGCCGCGCCGACGAGCAGGTCGACGAACCCCACCGCGGCGCCCTCGTCCCGGTCGTCGTCTCCGGCGCCGGTCGCGGCCGGGAGTTCCTCGACCGTCTCTAGCGCCCGTTCGACGGACACCTCGCGGTTCAGCGTGACCTGTGGGGCCTCGCGTGCCGACCGGGACATCCGCTCGGCGACCGTCCGCCGGACACCCGAGAGTTCGCGTTCCTCGGAGACGGTGACGCCGAACCGCGAGGGATCCCGCGGCGGCGGGCCGGCAATACCACCCGGCTCCACGCCGTCCGAAGGTGTCGGTCGGGAGTCGTCCCGTCCCCTCGCACCGTCGTCGCCGAGCCCCGCCGCCCGCCGGACGTCCGACTCCGTCACGCGGCCCCCGGATCCGGTTCCCTCCACCCGCTCCAGGCCGACGCCGAGTTCGCGTGCCAGCCGTCTCGTGCTCGGCGGGACGAACGCGCGGCCCTGCTTCGAGGTCACCCGCTCGTCCTCGGGGTGTTCGCCGGCCCGTTCGAGGTGTTCCTCCACGTCCGCGATGAGCACCGCCCCGTCGGGGCCGGACCCCTCGACGGTATCCAGATCGACGCCGGACTCCTCGGCCAGTCGCCGCGCACCCGGCGCGGCACGGGCCCGCCGGCCCGCCGACCCCGCTCCCGTTACCCCGTTCGGCTCGGCTCCGTCCTCCGCTCCGGTCGCCGTCGACACCTCCGACGCCTCCGGGCCGGTCGGCGTGGCCGACTCCCCATCGGCCTCCCCTTCCCGCTCGCCGACACCCTTCCCGCCGGGTTCGACGCGGCTCCGCGGAGGTGGCGCGTCGGCGACGTCCCCGTCCGGGCCGACCACGACGCCGATCAGCGTCCCCGGGGGGACCTCCTCGCCCTCCTCGACGTCGACCCGCGCGAGGGTCCCGTCCCGGTTCGCGACGACGTCGGCCGCGGCCTTCTCGGACTCCACGACGGCGACGACCTGGTCGGCCTCGACGGGGGCGCCCTCGGCGACGCGCCACTCGGCGAGCAGCCCCGTCTCCATGGTGTTGCCCATCATCGGCATCCGCAGCGCCTGGACCATCTTCCGGCACTGCAGGGCCGGGGGACTAAACGGTAGCGCCACCGGCCCCGTGGGTCACGCCGGCTG
>JBEPXB010000215.1:0-5605 GCA_041642135.1 Halobacteriales archaeon
GGGGAGCTCTCCTGCCGTCTCCGAGAGCGCGATCTCCTCGAGCGGGATCGTCAGCACCGAGCGCGTCGTCATCTCGTCCGCACGTCCACGTCGGGAGTGCAAAGACGTTATTCAACGGAAGTGACACCCCCGTTCGGACGTGTTACCGACGGACGGGACCCGCGGATCCCTCGTCCTGTGCCCCGTCACCCGGACCGACGACCGCTCACGACGGAGTTGACGGGACGGGGCGGCTCTCACGGCGAAGGGGACCGTCCGCGTCGCCGTGCCACGCCCCCCCGTTCGGCGAGCGAATAAACAATTCTTAAAACCGTCGCGGCGGTTCTCGTGGGTATGGCTGGAACCATCGAAGTGCTCGTCCCGGGGGGGCAGGCCAACCCCGGCCCGCCGCTCGGGCCGGAACTGGGCCCGACCCCGGTGGACGTGCAGGCGGTCGTCAGCGAGATCAACGAGCGGACCGCGGCGTTCGACGGGACCGAGGTCCCCGTCACGGTCGAGTACGAGGACGACGGCTCGTTCAGTATCGAGGTGGGCGTCCCGCCGACGGCCGCGCTCATCAAGGACGAACTCGGCTTCGAGACCGGCAGCGGTCGCCCCGAGTCGGAGTTCGTCGCCGACGCCTCCGTCGACCAGATAAAGAAGATCGCGGAGCAGAAGCTCCCGGACCTCCTCGCGTACGACCTCAAGGGCGCCGCGAAGGAGGTCGTCGGCACCTGCACCTCGCTCGGCGTGACTATCGAGGGGGAGAACCCTCGCGAGTTCAAGGCGAAGATCGACGCCGGCGAGTACGACGACGTCTTTGCGACCGAAGCGACAGCGTAGGTCGCAAAGGCGCGCGAGACTCGCTCCGCTCGTCTCGCGGTGTTTCGCTGAGGTGGTCGATGCGTAAAGTCGAGACCGACGAAGCGAACGCTCGAAAACGAGCGGAGCGAGTTTTCGGTGTTTCGACGCGACCGGGGGAGACACCGCGAGCCTGGGCCCGCTGACCCGGCAAGCGGTGTGCGAGACACAAGGGTTTAGTGGCGCCCGCGGTCACGATTAGACACGACTAATCCCTGAATGAGTCGTTTACAACGCCTCGAACGGAGGTGGGACTGACGTGGCGACGTTCCTCGAAGTACTGGTAGCGGCGGCGACGCTCCAGGCGCTCGTCGTCCCCGGCGAGAAGGTCCAGATGATCATCGCTGGGCTGTCGACGAAGTACCGGCCGGTCCCGGTCGTCGCCGGGGCGGGCGTCGCGTTCGCCGGCTGGACGGCACTCGAGGTGGCGTTCGGCGAGGCGCTGCAGGGCGCGCTCCCGGCGATCTACCTCGACGCGATCACCGCGGGGCTGTTCGTCGTGTTCGCGCTCCTGCTCGTGCGGACGGGACTGGGCGTCGGGGGCGACGGCAGTGTGGAGGGCGAGGCGGTAGCCGACGGCGGGACGTACGCCGACGGCCGTCTCGCAGGCCTCGACGCGCACCTGCCCGACGGGGCGGAGGGGTTCTTCCCGGCGTTCTCGGCGAGCGCGTTCGGCGAGTTCGGCGACAAGACCCAGCTGGTGACCATCGGGCTCGCGGCCCAGTACGGCGCCCATCCGGCCATCTGGCTCGGCGAGATGCTCGTGATCATCCCGATGAGCCTGTTCACGGCGTTCGTGTTCAACCGCGGCGCCCGCCGGCTGACCGACGACCACCGCCGGTGGCTGTTCTTCGGGTCGGCGATACTGTTCGTAGCGTTCGCGGCCGACATCGCGGCCGCGTACTGGTTCGGCGTCTCCGTCCTCCCGGTGTGATACGGACGGTTGTAGTCTTTTACCGTTGAGCGCTGACCCAGTCCGGGCACTCACCGGTAAATCGTTACAACCGTCCGTATGAGGCACTACGAGGGTTCGCGGCCGGCATAGACGCCCGGATCCCCGCCGGATACGGAACACGTATCGAGCACGCGAGAGGAGCTCGTCCCGGCAACCCGATCCTCGGGGAACGAACCGTGCGCCGTCGACACCGTCGTGGCCATACCCCGACCGTTCGACATTCCCCACGCGGCGGCTCGGGGGAACCGCGACCCCGTCGGCGTTCGACGAACCGATCCGGGCCGGCTTGCCGGGGTCGCTCCAGCGGACGGACGCGAGACCGGCGTCGAACCCCTCACTGACGCCCGATCTCTCCCGAACGGCACCAACCTATTTCCACCCCGGGGATGTGAGCGGAGCCGGGCGAAAAAATGACACAAACCGTGGTCGTTCTGGGCGGAGGTATCGGCGGTCTCTCGGCCGCACAAGAGCTCGTCGAGCGGGGGTACGACGTGGAGGTGTACGAGAAACGGTCGATCTTCGGGGGCAAGGCCCGGAGCGTGGCCGTGCCGGGGACCGGGGGAGAGGGAACGAAGCCGCTCCCGGGCGAGCACGGCTTCCGTTTCTTCCCGGCGTTCTACCGGCACGTCTTCGATACGATGCGCAGGATCCCCTACGAGGACAACGAGGAGGGCGTGTTCGACAACCTGGTGGGCACGACCCAGTGGCTGATCGCCCGTGAGGGGGACGCGGAGGTGGAGCTCCCGCTGGACCTGCCGGGGATGATCGAGGAGTGGGACACCGTGATCGATACGCTCGTCGGGACCGAAATCGGCGTCCCGTCCGAGGAGCAGCGGTTCTTCGCCGACAGACTCCTGACGTTCCTGACCTCCTGCGAGGAGCGCCGGGAGGCGGAGTACGAACACCTGTCCTGGTGGAAGTTCGTGGAGGCCGAGGGGAAGTCCGAGGCGTACAAGCGGTTCTACGGCATCGGCCCCACGCGCGTGCTGGTCGCCATGCAGGCCGAGAAGAGCAGTACGCGGACCATCGGGCGGATCTACGCCCAGCTCCTGCTCGGCATCGCGATGCCGTGGCTCCACGTGGACAGCGTCCTCGACGGCCCGACCAACGACGTCTGGATCGACCCGTGGGTCGAGTACCTCCGGGAGCAGGGAGTGACGTTCCATCCCGGGGCGGAGCTCCGAGGGTTCGGGCTCGACGGCGGTCGCGTGAGTCACGTGGAGGTGGCGACCGACGACGGGGAGCGAACGGCGAGCGGCGACTACTACGTCGCCGCGGTCCCGGTCGAGGTGATGGCCGACCTGCTCACGGACGATCTGGTCGAGGCGGCGCCCTCGCTGGCCGACCTCGACCGGCTACGGACGGCCTGGATGAACGGTATCCAGTTCTACCTCGACGAGCCGGTCCCCATCGCTCACGGGCACGTCGTCTACGAGGACGCGCCGTGGGCGCTCACCTCCATCTCACAGCAGGAGTTCTGGGACGACGTGGACCTCTCGGAGTACGGTGACGGCGACGTCGAGAGCATCATCTCCCTCTGTATCTCGAACTGGGAGACGGAGGGCGAAACGGTAGAGAAACCGGCCAAGGAGTGTACGCCGGTGGAGATAAAGCGCGAGGTCTGGGCACAGATGACGGCCCGCCTGAACGACGCGGGGAAGGAGACGCTGGACGAGGACGCCATCGTGAACTGGCACCTCGACCCCGACATCGAGTTCCCGGCACCCAACGAGACCACGAACGCGGAGCCGCTGCTGATAAACACGGTCGGGTCGCTCCAGTACCGGCCGGAGGCCGACCTCGACGTGCCGAACCTCTTCCTCGCGGCGGACTACGTACGAACGCACACGGACCTCGCGACGATGGAGGCGGCGAACGAGGCGGCCCGCCGCGCCGTGAACGGGATCCTCGAGGCGAGCGGGGACGAGCAGCCACGCTGTGACGTCTGGCCGCTCGAGGAGCCGTCGGTGTTCGAGCCGATGAAGGCCTACGACCGCCTCCGGTTCGAGATGGGACTCCCCCATCGGGATATGGAGCCCGCGGACACGCTGGATAGGTGAGCGCCGGTTCGTGCGGTTCCCCGATACGGAGCGGAGCCACGGTGTGTCCCCTCTCGACCGCCGTGTCCGATGGGTCCACACGCCTCGATGGCCCGGTCTGGGAACCCGACTCACGGAGAGAGCGCTTCGACGCGTTTAAACCCGCCCTCCCAGTCAATACGGACGAGACAGGCACGGCCTGTTTCACACCGTAGTAGCCCACACGGGCCGAGACTACGGAGGTGAAAAATGGCAGATTCGATAGAAGAAGCAGTCTCTCGCGCACTGGAGGAGGCACCCCCGCGGAACTTCCGCGAGACGGTGGACCTCGCCATCAACCTGCGCGATCTGGACCTCAACGACCCGAACAACCGCGTGGACGAGTCGATCGTCCTTCCGTCGGGGACGGGTCAGGATACGAGTATCGTCGTGTTCGCCGAAGGTGAGACGGCACTCCGTGCCGAAGACGTCGCCGACCAGGTGCTCTCGGGGGACGACCTCGAGGACCTCGGCGACGACACGGACGCCGCCAAGGACCTCGCGGACGAAACCGACTTCTTCGTCGCCCAGGCGAACCTCATGCAGGACATCGGTCGCTACCTCGGGACCGTCCTCGGGCCGCGCGGCAAGATGCCGACGCCGCTCCAGCCCGACGACGACGTCGTCGAGACCGTCAACCGCATGAAGAACACCGTCCAGATCCGGTCGCGCGACCGGCGGACGTTCCACACTCGCGTGGGCGCGGAGGACATGACCGCGGACGAGATCGCCACCAACATCGGCGTAATCGTCCGGCGGCTCGAGGCCAACCTCGAGAAGGGCCCGCTCAACATCGACGGGATCTACGTCAAGACGACGATGGGTCCTGCCGTGGAGGTGCCGACATGAGCGCCGAAGCGGAGGCCGAGCGGAAGACCGAGCACATCCCCGAGTGGAAGCGCGAGGAGGTCGACGACATCGTCGACCTGCTCGAGTCCTACGACTCGGTGGGCGTGGTCGACATCGCGGGCATCCCGTCCCGACAGCTCCAGGCGATGCGCCGGGACCTGTACGGGAGTGCGGAGCTCCGCGTCTCGCGGAACACGCTCGTGGTCCGCGCGCTGGAGGAGGTCGACGACGGGCTGGAGGAGCTGGTCGAGTTCGTCTCCGGCCAGGTCGGCCTCGTCGCGACGAACGACAACCCGTTCGGACTGTTCAAACAGTTGGAAGCGTCGAAGACGCCCGCGCCGATCAACGCGGGCGAGGTGGCGCCGAACGACGTCGTCATCCCCGAGGGCGACACCGGGATCGACCCCGGGCCGTTCGTCGGCGAACTCCAGCAGGTGGGCGCGAACGCCCGCATCCAGGACGGCTCGATCAGGGTACTCGAGGACTCGACGGTCCTCGAGGCCGGCGAGGAGGTCGACCAGCAGCTGGCGAACGTCCTCTCCGAACTCGGCATCGAGCCCAAGGAAGTGGGCCTGGACCTCCGCGGCGTCTACGCGGACGGCGTGATGTTCGGTCCCGAGGAACTCGAGCTCGACATCGACGAGTACCGGGACGACTTCGCCTCGGCCGCGGCGGCCGGGCGGAACCTCTCGGTCAACGCGGTCTACCCGACCGCCCGGACGGCGGGCGCGCTGCTCGGGAAGGCGGCCGGCGAGGCCAAGAGCCTCGGGCTGTTCGCCGCGGTCGAGAGCCCCGACCTGATCGACGACCTGCTCGGGCGGGCGGACGCACAGCTCCGCGCGCTCGCGGCGCACATCGACGACGAGGAGGCGCTCCCCGAGGA
>JBEPXB010000216.1:0-5594 GCA_041642135.1 Halobacteriales archaeon
TCCGGAAAACGGACACGTATATACACGCGGCGACTGAACCGTCGGTCGATGACCGGTCCCGAACCGGACGGCGGTGGTGGGTCCAGCGCCCTCCGAGAGACGCTCGCCAGGCGCGAGGGCGTGCTCGATGCGCTGGCGACGGGACCGATGGCCCAGCGCGACCTCCGGGACGCGCTCGAGGTCTCGCGGTCGACGGCGTACAAGTCGCTCCGTGAACTCGAAGACGCGGGGCTGGTCCGTCAGGACGAGGACGGTCGCTACCGGCTCACCCAGCACGGCTCGCTCGCCCACCGCCGTCACAGCGAGTACGTCGCGTGGCTCGGCCGCATAGAGGCGGCCCGACCGGTCGTCGAGGCGCTCCCGGAGGACCTGCTGGTGCCGCTGGCGTTCGCGGAGCGGGGTCGCGCCGTGGTCGCGTCGCCGCACGCACCCGAGCGGCCGCTCGAACGCCTCGACGCCGAGGCGAACCGGTCACACGACTACCGGGTGCTCTCGCCGATCGCCGTCCCCCGGTTCCTCCCCGCCATCCACGAGCGGGTCGAGGCGGACGAACTCGTCGCCGAACTGCTCGTCGGGTCGGGCGCGGTCGACTACCTCCGGGAGTACGACCGGCTCGACGAGGCGCTCCGGACGGAGGGGTTCTCGCTCCTCCGGACGGACGAACCGGTCGAGTTCGGCGTGTTCGTCTGTGACGACCGGGGACTGGCGGTGCTGTTCGCCTACGGCTCCCAGGGCGGGGTCGTCGGGATGCTCCTCAGCGACGCCCCCGACGCCTACCGGTGGGCCGACCGAACCTACCGCCGCTTCCGGGAGTCCGCGGTGCCGGTCGAACCGTCGTCGTAGCCGTGTCGTGGTAGTCGGGGTCAGCGTGTCCGGTGGACGAACGCGAACTCGCGGTTCCCGCCCGTGATCGCGAGGTGGATCCACAGCCGCGCGAGGTTCTCGAGGTGGACCGCCGCCGACAGGTCGCCGACGTCGAGCGGCTCGAACCCCAGGTCCCGTGCCAGCTCCGCTACCAGTTCCTTCGCGTCGGCGTCGTCGCCCGCGAGCGGCATCGTCGCCGCCACGCCGTCGAGGTCGGGGTCGGCCATCACCTCCGCGCCGACCGTGTTGAACGCCTTGACGACTCGCGCGTTCGGCGCCAGTCGGGCCGCCCGCTCGGCGCCCGGTTCGGGCCCCGGCTCCGGGTACGAGTTCGTCGGGTCGACGAGGACGCCCGAGAAGTCGAGCCCGGATAGCGTCGACTCGACGGCGTTCGCGGGCACCGCGAGGACGAGCACGTCCGCGTCGGCCGCTTCCTCGACCGTGACGGCCTCGACGTCGTCGTCGACGGCCGCGACGAGGTCGCGCACGTCCGATCGTTCGGGGTCGCGCGTGCCGAACCGGACGGCGTGACCCGCTTCCGCCCACCGCCGCCCGAGCGTGCTCCCGACGCTGCCCGTCCCGACGACGCCGATACGTACCGGTCCCATGGGGCGCGGAGGTGTCGGGAGAACATAAGGCCGCGCCCGCTCGCGGACGGGTCCGGTCGGCGTCCGTGCCGGCCGATGTCTCGCCTTTCCGTGCGTACCCGCGGGCGGTGTCGGTACGCCTTTGCCCGCCCCGCCGGAGGTCGAGGTATGAGCGCCGAGAAGGACATCACGCTCGAGGAGAAGCGGGTGTACGCCGCCACCACGGGGCGGACGGAGGCGTTCGTCGCCTGCGGCGTCGGCCTCGCGCGGGTCGCGGTCTCGGACGCCCTCGTCGGGGAGTTCGGGCTGGTTTGGCGCGGCGACGCCCGCCACGTCGCCGCCGGCGCGGGTCGACTCGTTCTCGCCACCGACGAGGACGTCCTCCTCGCGACGGGCGCCGCGGACGAGGAGCCGACGTTCGAGCCGACGGGGTTCGGGCCGGCGACCGCCGTCGGGGTCGACGGTGGAGGCGGCGAACGGATCGTCGCCGCCGGGGATGGCCGGGTCGCCCGTCTCGACGGGGAGGAGTGGACGACCCTGTGTGAACTCGACGGCGTCCGGGCGATCGACGGCGACCTCCTCGCGGCCGAAAGCGGCGTCCACCGTCTCGACGGCACCCACGTCGGCCTCCCGTCGGCGCGGGACGTCGCGAGCGCGGGACTCCCGCTCGCCGCCACCGACGAGGGCCTCTACTACCTCGGCAACGGCTGGATGGACGCCCACGAAGGGGCGTTCGGGACGGTCGCATCCGACGGCGAGCGCGCCCACGCCGCCACCGACGACACCCTCTACGAGCGCCGCGGGGCGCCGGACGACTGGGCCGCCGTCGACATCCCCGCCGAGGGGCGGGTGGTCGACGTCGCCCACGCCGAGACGACCTACGCCCTCATCGAGGACGGGACGCTGCTCGCGTACGACCCCGCGGAGGGGGCGTGGCGCGACCGGCCGCTCGGACTGGCCGACGCGCGGGCCATCGCCGTCGTCGAGGCCGGGTAGCCCCGGTCCGATCTGCGCGATGTTCCACCGGAGGGGACGTTCAGACATGAAAACATTCTTCAGATATGTTTATGACAGTCAATGATGATACTCACGCGGTGTTCGTCCATGGTATCAGACTGGAATATCAAGGGAGAGTACGTGGAGTGCTGTAACTGCTCGGTGCCGTGCCAGTGTCTGTGGCACGAAGCTCCGGACGACAACGTGTGCAAGGGGGGCGTCTTCTGGAACATCGAGGAAGGATCCTACGGCGACGTCACTCTCGACGGCCTCACGGCGGGTCTCCTCTCCGACCAGGAAGGCATCCTCTTCGAGGGCGGGTGGGACGTGGTACTCATCCTCGACGAGGCGGCCGATGACGACCAGGCGGAGGCTCTCGAAACCATATTCTCCGGGCAAGCTGGCGGACTCTTCGGTGCCCTGGCACCGTCGATCGAGGAGGTGGTCGACGTCGTCTCGCTCCCGTTCGAGTACACGAACGAGGACGGCCACTTCGAGTTCGAAGCCGGTGACGTCGTCTCGATGGCGGCCGACGGCAGCCAGGGACTCGGCGGGGAACAGGGCACGGTCTTCCCCCACCCGTTCTTGCCGCCAAGTCAGGAGGTCAAACTCGGCAAATCGACCGAGTGGGTCGCCGAGTTCAATGACCAGTTCTCCTGGGAAGAGGGGGGGAACAACGCCTACTTCGGCGAGTTCGACTTCGGCTCAGCGTAGGTGAGGGAGACCACCGCACCACTCACCCGTCATGGGGACTCGTAACTCCTTCCGAGACCGCTTCGACCTCCACCGGCTCCCGACCGTCGCCCTCGTCACCTACGGGGTCGCGCTGCTCGCCTGGGTGGCGATCGTCCGCCGCTGGCTCCCGATGCCGGGGATGGTCCCCGGGCTCCGTATGTCCGACCCCGGCGCGCCGGAGGCGATGGCGCTCTCGAACGGGGTCGTCGGGTGGGGGCTCTACCTGTTCATGTGGGGCGTGATGATGATAGCGATGATGTACCCGTCGTCGATGCCGCTGTTCCGGCTGTACTACGGAACGCTCGACGGGACGACGAGAACGGGCAGGACGGCACGCGTGGGTGCCTTCATGGGGACGTACGCGCTCGTGTGGACGCTCACGGGTGTCGTCCCGCTGGTCGTGAACGCCGTCGTGCCGATCGCCGCCGTCGCCGGTGAGAACGGTCCGATCCTGTTCGGCGGAACCCTGCTGCTACTGTCGGGCTACCAGCTCTCGCCGTACAAGTACCGGTGCCTGAAGCGGTGTCGGACGCCGCTCGGGTTTCTGATGGAGTACCACCAGCCCGGGGTCCGCGGGGCCGCACGCATGAGCCTCCGGTTCAGCCTCTTCTGCGTCGGGTGCTGCTGGGCGCTGTTCGCCGTCATGGTGGTCGTCGGCTCGATGAACCTCCTGTGGATGGCCGGTCTCACGGTGGTGCTCTCGCTGGAACGCGTGGTCTCGTGGGGTGACCGTCTGGCGAGAGGTGTCGGCGTGGGCGCCGGGGTCGTGGGAGGCGCGTTCGTTCTACTGGCAGTCTTCTAAGACGAGTTGCCCTCCCCCGTCCCGACGTCCCGTCGTCGAGCCGCCGACCGGTCACGGGGCGGGGACGGCTCCGTCGGGTGCGGCGAAGCGGGACGCGGTTCCGAGTACCCGGAAACCCCGACGGACAGTGAACCCCTACCCGAACGGTCGTGTGCGAGACCACGCCGTATATGAGCCCCGGGCCGGAACCGGGTCGTATGATCGACCTGCGTTCGGACACCGTCACCCGGCCCGGCGAGGCGATGCGCGAGGCCGCCCGCGACGCCGAGGTGGGTGACGACGTCTACCGCGAGGACCCGACCGTCAACGAACTGCAGCGCCGTGCCGCCGAACTCGTCGGGATGGAGGCCGCGCTCTACGTCCCGACAGGAACGATGGGCAACCAGGCCGCTATCCGGACCCACACCGACCGCGGCGAGGAGGTGCTCGTCGAACGCGAGAGCCACGTGTTCAAGTGGGAGCTCGGCGGCATCGCCCAGCACGCCGGGGCACAGACCCGACCCGTCGACGGCGGCGACCGGGGCGTCGTCACGCCCGAACTGGTCCGCGAGAGCTACGTCGAGGCCGACGACCACCGGCCGGGGACGGGACTGCTCTGTCTGGAGAACACCCACAACTCGAAGGGCGGGACGGCGATCGCTCCCGAGGACATCGACGCCGCGTGCGAGGCGGCCCACGACCTCGGGGTTCCCGTCCATCTCGACGGCGCCCGGCTGTTCAACGCCGCGACCGCACACGACGTCCCCGCCTCGCGCATCACCGAGAACGTCGATTCGGTGATGTTCTGCCTCTCGAAGGGGCTCGGCGCACCCGTCGGTTCCATGGTCGCCGGCTCGACCGAGTTCGTCGAGGCCGCCCGCCGGGTCCGCAAACTCCTCGGCGGCGGGATGCGCCAGGCGGGCGTGATCGCCGCGCCCGGACTGCTCGCGCTGGAGAACCGCGAGCGGCTCCACGTCGACCACGAGAACGCGGCACGACTCGCGGCCGGGCTCGACGAGCTCGCGGGGCTCTCGGTCCCCGAGCCGGAGACGAACATCGTCATCGCTCACACCGACGAGCCGGCCGAGGCGTTCCTGGAGCGGTGCGAGTCGGAGGGCGTCCTCGCCTCGAAGTTCGGGGAACACCGGGTCCGGTTCTGTACCCACCTGGACGTCGATACCGGGGACGTCGACCGGGCGATCGAAGCCGTCGGGCGGTCGGTCTGAAGCGGGTACGGCAGGGTCAGTCCCGCAGGGCGTGGATCGACCCGTCCCGGCACGCGACGAACGTGGTCCCCTCGACCGGGGCGATGGCGGTGACTTCGCCCGGGAGGGCGACGCGCCAGCGATCCGTGCCCGAGTCGAGGTCGACGGCCCGCACGGGGTCCGTCACGGGACCCGCGCTCGCCAGCCCCACCAGCGCGAGATCGTCGGCGACGGCGACGGTGGTCGGGTACCGGTCACCCAGCGAAGCCGTCCAGCGGAGCGATCCGTCCTCTACATCCAGACCGACCACGGTGCCCCGTTCGACGTCGCGGGGTCGACCGTACAGCAGACCGACGACGGCGACGCCGGCGGCGACGGCGAGGCCCGTCGCACGGACCGCCCGGTCGGTCTCGCCCGTGGCGGCCG
>JBEPXB010000217.1:0-5568 GCA_041642135.1 Halobacteriales archaeon
GATGGACACCATCATGACCACCGGGAGGCAGGTCGAACACCAGGGCGGCGGCGCCGAGTCCCGCTCGAACACCTTCCTGGCGGACCTCCAGCCCCACATGTACGCCGAGATCACCCCGAACACGGCGGCGGAACTCGGCGTCGACGGGGGTGACCTGCTGGTCGTCTCCACGACCGACCGCGGGTCGGTGCTCGTGAAGGCACGGGTCACCGACCGGCCCAGCGACCAGGAGACCTTCCTCCCGTTCCACTGGGGCGGGATGTTCCAGGGCGAGAGCTTGGAGGAGGAGTACCCCGACGGGCACATGCCGCTGGCCATCGGCGACTCCGTGAACTCGATCACCTCGCGGGGGTACGACGTCGAGACGCAGATGCAGGAGACCAAGCCCGCGATGGTGAAGGTACAGCCGGCGACGGAGTCGCTGCTCGACGAACTGAACATGGTGCCGCTGAGCTACGAGTTCCCGCAGGACGCGGCCGGCCTCGGGCTCCAGAAGGACTTCGACGTCCGCGACCACCAGACGGTGCAGTGATCCACGATGTCAACCGAACACAACCAAGAGGTGATGGGCGACGGGGTGATGAGCGTCGGCGAGGACGCTCGGATCTTCCCCGACGTCGAGGCCTGTATCGACTGCGGCGGCTGTGTCGTCGCGTGCAAGCGAACCTGGGACGTCCCGCCGGACGAACAGCGGATCAGCATCTCGACGATGCTCGAGGGCCAGGAGGGCGCGCTCGCCTCGAACACCGAGGCGCTCGCGCAGGGCCAGTCCCCCGGCGAGACGTCCATCCCGATGCAGTGTTACCACTGCGAGAACGCTCCCTGCGTCTCGGTCTGCCCGACGGACTCGCTCATCAAGATGGACGACGGCTTCGTCGACGTCCGGGACAACCTCTGTGTCGGGTGCCAGTACTGCCTGTCGGCGTGTCCGTTCGGCGCCCCCCAGTTCCCCGACTCGGATTCGGGGGCCGCCCGGCTGTTCGGCAACGGCGGCACGATGGACAAGTGTACGATGTGCGAGGAGCGCCAGGAGGTCGGCAAGGGGCCGGCCTGCGCCGAGGAGTGCGCCACGGACGCCATTCTCGTCGGGAGCGCCGACGAGATATCGAACGAACTAGAGAAGCGCGACAGCGGGACGTTCTTCAACGACGTCGCGATGGACATCGTCTTCGGTGACGAGGCGGAGGTGTTCCGATGAGCACCGAGCTGCCCGAGACGTCCGGCTACGGGCGCGTACCCGTGATCGTCTCGGCGGTCGTCGGCGTCGTCGTGGCGGTCCTGGCGGTCTGGGTGGCGTCCGGCTTCGCCGTCTTCTACGAGGAACTGTTCCGCGTCGCTCCGACGGTCGAGGGCGGCGGGGTCGGCGCCGACTGGATCGTCGGCAACACCGTCGCGTGGCTGGATTTCCTCGTCGCGCTCACCCACGCCGCGGACGCCATCATGGGCGTTTTCATCCTGTTCCTGCTGTTCCTCCACTGGGCGGCGTTCCGGCGGCTGGCCGGGCGGATGCGGGCGCCCGGCGAGAGCCGCGCGGAGGGCGTCGCGACCGACGGGGGCTCGCCGGAGCCGGACGACCGGGAGAACGAGGACGGGAACGGAGGTGAGCGCCCGTGACGAACCTCGACCACGGCAAGTTCACGCGGGTGACGACGACCTTCCACTCGCTGCTGGCGCTCGACGTGTTCGCGCTGTTCTTCACCGGCTACGCGGTGATGTTCAACGACGAGCTCTGGTGGCTGGTGGCGCTGATGGGCGGCAACACGGGCGTCCTCGGCGTCCACCGGCTGGCCGGGATGGGCCTCCTCGCGCTCATCACCTTCTGGCTCGTGCTGACGCTCATCACCGACACCGGCCGGGGCAATATCACGGAGGCCCTGCCGACCTCCGACGACGTCGAGGCGTTCGTCCAGGACGTGCGGTTCATGCTCGGGCGGGCGGACGAGCGCCACCCCAACGCCAAGCAGTTCGCCGGCTACGACGCCGACGAGGTGCCGCTGCTGTCCTACGTCGGCAAGGGCGTCGTGGCCATCTTCACCGTCGAACTGTTCCTGCTCACCGTCTCGGGCCTGCTCATCTGGAGCAAGACCGGGCTGGCCGCGTTCTTCCAGACGAAGGCCGCCGCGATGGGGTTCGTCGTCTTCCACGGGCTGCTCGGGGTCATCATGCTGATGGGGGTGATGTTCCACGTCTTCGAACACGGGTTCCACCCCGCGTTCTACCCCGTCGAGACCAAGGCGTTCATCCCGCGGAGCATGATCCCCGAGTACCACTCCGACGACGACGAGGAGTCGGGCAACGGCATCGAGGAGCTCTCGCTGTCGCCGTCCTGGAACTGGGCGGCGAACGTGATGGGCGTGCTCACCGTCGTCGGCATCGTGAGCGTCCTCGTCGGGAGCATCTTCGACGAGGGGTATCCGGTCCCGCGGGAACTCGCCATCGGCGGCGGGCCGACGAACCTGCTGCTCACCGTCGGCATCAACGTCGGGATCCTCGTGCTGCTCGTCGGGCTCGTCCTCTCGATGTACGGGAACCTGCTCCGGGTACGCTGGGAACGACAGCTCGAGGAGCGGACCCGGAGCGAGACCGCCACGGACGGAGGGGTCGAGAGCGACGACTGAAAGAGGAACCGCCCCCCGCGTCCTATCACCCCCGTTCCCACCGTTCGACCGTCCCGCCATTTCGCCGTTTCACCGTTCCGTCCTGTTGGGATCACGGTTCACAGTCATCGGTTCTCCCCCGACGGGCGGTCTCCGAACGGACGATTCCGATCACTCGGACGCCCCAGAACGTGGTGACGCCGGTACCGGTGAAGGTCAGTAAGTAGACGAACACCCGAAACAAGTACTCGACCAGGGTCACGCTATGGCCTGTATGCAGTACGGCGAACGGTATCGAAAGCATAAGTGGAGGCAGGAATCGGTGAAATCGGCTACGCCGCCCGAACCCCTCGGTACGACAACACGACCCCGACGATGAAGACGATCGTCGCGAGGTAGATCGGGCCGAGATGCGTCACCCAGTCGTGAGAGAACGCATCTCCCGTCCAATGCATCGGTAACGCGAGCGCGAGACCGACGACGGCGCTGACGATCGCGGTCGCCCATGCCAACGTGAGCCGCTGGCGCACGCCGTACCACGAGAGCCCCGCGACGGCGATGCCCGTCGAGATGATGAACGCAGCGGTGGCGACGTGCAGGTGACTGATGTAGTACGCCACCGTCGGATCGAGCTCGGCGGCCGTCATCCCGGCCAGGGTACTGACCCCGAGTTCGAAGCCGCTCCCCACGAAATTCAACACGAGGAACGCGACCCCGTAACCGACGAACGCGATCCCGGCGAGTGCCATCAACACCGCTCCGTTCCGGACGTGTGACTCGAGCTGGACCTGTTCTCCCCGTTCGTCCGCCATCGTTTGATCCGTCGCCGTGGTGATTCACTTGGTTGCCCTGACTGTGACGCTCTTGACGCCGTACTTCTCGCACGCGTTCGCCGCCCGCTCCGAGATGAACTCGTACTCCGGGTTCTCGCGGACTTCGTCGACCTCGAAGCCGGCCGTCTCGATGAGGTCGGTATAGCCGTCGATCTGTGCGGCCCCGCCGATGCAGGCTGCCCAGAGGTCCGCGTCGGACTTGATGCTCTCCGGCATCTCCTCCTCGCTGATGATGTCGGAGACCGCCAACCTGCCACCGGGCTTCAGCACGCGATGGGCCTCCTCGAACACCTGCTGTTTCTCTGCGGAGAGGTTGATCACGCCGTTCGAGACGACGGCATCGAACGACGCGTCCTCGAACGGGAGGTCCTCGATGTATCCATGGCGCACGCGGACGTTGTGGAAGCCGTTGTCGGCCGCGAGTTCCCGGGCCTTCTCGACCTGGGCGTCCGTCATGTCGACTCCCGCGACAGTCCCGGTCTCGGTGACGTGCAGGCCGGCGACGAACAGGTCCATGCCCGACCCGCTGCCGAGGTCGAGCACGGTTTCGCCCGCTTCGAGGCGGGCCAGGTCGAAATGGTAGCCGACGCCGGCGAACGACTCGATCGCCGCGTCGGGCGTGTACTCCAGGTCCCGGGGGTCGTAGCCGAGTCGCTCGGCCAGATCCCGTCCCATCTCGAAGTGGAACTCGCCGTCGGCGAACTCGGCGACCTCGTCGTACATCGCCTTGACCTCGCGCTCGAGTTTCTCGGTGTCGAGCGACTCGCTCATCGCGATCCCTCCACGACGAGGTCGGTCTCGAGCGGCACCTCGTTCGCGATCGAGTCCACCAGCGGCGAGGTGGCCTCGACGCGCTCGCGGAGCTCGGCGAGTTCCTCCTCGGGAGCGTCCGCGTCGACGTACGCCGTGACGGTCACCTCCTCGTAGCCAGCCCGGACGTCCTCCGAGATGCCGAGGAACCCCCGGAGGTCGACCTCGCCCGAGAGTTCGAACCGGAGGTCGTCGAGTTCTATGCCCATCGCCGCGGCGTTGGCCGCGTAGCCGACGCTCAGACAGGAGCCGAGCGCGGCGAGGAGCAGTTCGACGGCGTTCGGTGCGGTGCGTTCGCCGAGGATCTGCTCCGGTTCGTCGCCCTCGACGTGGAACTCCCGGGTGCGAACCCGTTCGCCGGCCTGGTCGAACTCCGCTATCGACGTGACGCTCCGCAGCGCCTCCGTCCACTCGGTTTCCGCGTGAAACCGGAACTGACCGACCTCGGGGGTTTCGGAGACCGTTTCTATCGTTTCGGTGAGCTGTTCCGCGTCGACTCCGTGGATCACCTGACGATCTGATGACATCGGTTCGCTCGCATAGATCGCCGTCTGCTGTCGAATAACACGGGGCTAGCTATCATAAACCGCCCTCAAGACCGTCGTCAGGGACGTCGAAGATCCGTTGAGAAGCGCCATGTGGCCCGTTTTGATGGGGACTGCGGACTCGACGTATAGCACGGTGTTCCGGAGCGGAGATTCGACGCGGATACCGACGGGGGAGAGTGCGTGGCGTTACTCCCGTTCGTTCGAACGGTCGGTCTCCGAATCCGGGTCGAACAGCGCTTCGAACACCCGCGACTCGCCGCGCCGGAGGTGCTTGTGGAGTGTGGGCGAGCTGATTCCGAGCGATTCGGCGATCTCTTCGGCGGTCGCGTCACGTGGCCATCGGAAGTACCCGCCTCGGTAGGCGGCTTCGAGTACCTCGAGTTGACGGTCGGTCAGTGACTCCAGCGAATTCGCCGTTGCGGGTACGTGATTCGTTTCGGTCGAGGTGGACCGATCGTGATCCTGTTTGGCAGCAAGTGATGCGTTCGGGCAGTGCTCACGAACGCGTTCCAGCGTCGATCGCGTTTCGCTACCTGATGCGATCTCGACCACGACCCTGCACGTCTGCTCGTCAACGTTGATCGTGCGTACGTTACCCATTCCTCCGACGAACGCCAGCAGGGGTGACCCCTCCGTAATGGTGAACTCGACGGCATTCGAGGAGTCGTCACCGACGACTCGGCTGGTCGATATCTCATCAATCGTCTCCGCCGTCTCCGCGATGTCGGACGCCGGCGCCGATAGCGTGTCACAATAGACGAGGATTCGGTCCTCACTGGC
>JBEPXB010000218.1:0-5556 GCA_041642135.1 Halobacteriales archaeon
ACGGCTGGCTGTTCTTCCGGGACAACCTCTGGCGGGGCGAGGTCAACGACGAGACGTACCTCCGCGAGCGGGTCGAGGAGATGCTGGCGGGACGCTCGTCCGGAGGGGAGCGCGAGAGCGGTCGTGGGATAGTCGTCGAACGGGTCTCGTTCAGCGAGCTGGTGACTGACGAGACGTACCTGTCGGCGCTCCGGGAGGCCGTCGCCGCCGACCTCGAGGCGTTCCGTGCGGACGACGTCGAGGAGGCCCTCCACAAGTACCTCGGGTCGAGCATCCGAGTCGAGGAACGGGAGTAGCGTCGCTCCGAACGGGTCCGTCGTCGCCTCCGGCGTCACCACGCCGTCGCGGGAGCGGTGATCGCCGTCGTAGTCCCGGGTATTCCCGGACGGGCGGGCAGGACGAGTCGAGTCGTCGGAACGGGAAACGACGGTGTGGAACCGGAACCGGTATTCGAGCGCGGACGGTGCCCCGAGGCGTGTCGAGCGAGAAGGAGCGGATGCGGCGGGGCGAACCGTACGACCCGACCGACCCCGAACTGGTCGCGGAGCGGAGACACGCCAGGGGGCTCACGCGCCGGTACAACCGGTCGGAGGCGTCCGAGGCCGAGCGGCGGCGGGAACTGCTGGAGGAGCTGTTCGGGACCGTCGACGGCCACGCCACCGTCGAGCCGCCGTTCCGGTGTGACTACGGGTACAACCTCCACGTCGGCGACGGGTTCTTCGCGAACTTCGGCTGCGTCGCCCTCGACGTCCGCCGGGTCGAGTT
The DNA here is from genome assembly GCA_041642135.1 of Halobacteriales archaeon. Taxonomy (GTDB): domain Archaea; phylum Halobacteriota; class Halobacteria; order Halobacteriales; family Haloarculaceae; genus Salinirubellus. The sequence goes on from JBEPXB010000218.1 coordinate 766, forward strand.
CGGCGAGAACTGCCTCCTCGGACCGGGCGTCCACGTCTACACCGCGACACACCCCCTCGACGCCGAGGAGCGAGCAGGCGGGCTGGAGTCCGGGCGGCCGGTCGCAGTCGGCGACGACGTCTGGATCGGCGGGCAGGCGGTCCTCAACCCCGGCGTGACCGTCGGGGACCGTACGGTGGTCGCCTCGGGTGCGGTCGTGACCGGGGACGTTCCACCCGATACCGTCGTCCGTGGCAACCCCGCCGAGGTCGTCCGCGAGCTCGACCACGGCTGACGGCGCAGCCGACCGCCCGGCGCCGTGGCGGTCGAACCGGGAGCCGGCCAGAAGGTATATACTCGCCGATCGATTATGTAATAGTCCGATGGTCGCCGACGCGTACGACTTCTGGTTACTCGACCTCGACGGGACGCTCGTCGACGTCGAACCCGGGTACGTCCACGACGTGATGGGCCGCGTCGGCGACCGACTGGGCCACGAGGTCTCGAAGGAAGAGGCCGAGGCGGTCTGGCACTCGCTCGGGGGCGACCCGAACGCAGTCGTCCGGTCGTGGGGGGTCGCCCCCGAGCGGTTCTGGGAGGTCTTCCACGAGGAGGAGGACCCCATCGCCCGCGCGGAGTCGACGTTCCTCTACGACGACGCCGAGTGGCTCGCGGAGATGGACGCCCCCCTCGGACTGGTGACGCACTGTCAGTCCTACCTCACCGAACCCGTACTCGACCACGTCGGCATCCGTGACTGGTTCGACACCGTCGTCTGCTGTACGGACGAGACGGGATGGAAGCCCGACCCCGGACCGGTCGAGCGGGCGCTCGCCGACATGGGCCTGCTCGACGCCCGCGAGGGGGGCATCTTCGTGGGGGACGGTCCGCACGACGTGGGCGCGGCGTGGAACGCGGGGCTCGACGCGGTCCACGTCGAGCGACACGGCCACGACCGGCGCGGACTCTGTGTCCTCGGCGACCACCGCGTGAGCGGGTTCGACGAACTCGTCGAACGGGGTCCCGCGGCCGACTGACCGCAGGTCGGCGAACGAGTCGGGATATCAGAACTCCTCGAGGAGCTCCGGGAGTCGCTCGGCGAGTTCGGCCCGCCGGACCGTCGCGTTCGCGTCGGGATGGGGCCCGGGACCGCCCGGGTAGCGGACCTGCACGGCGTAGAGCCCGGCCGCCGCCGCGCCGGCGACGTCGGCCTCGGGATGGTCGCCGACGAACACCATCTCGTCGGGGGCGGCACCGATCTCGCGGAGTAACCGCCGGAACGTCCGCGGGTCGGGTTTGGGTTCGGGGAGTTCGCCCGTCACGACGACGGCGTCGAACAGGTCGGTCCAGCCGAGCGTCTCGAGTTTGCGCCGCTGGGTCCGGGCGGGACCGTCGGTCAGCAGGCCGACGCGGTAGGACCGCCGGAGTGTCTCGACAAGGTCGGCCGCCCCCTCGACTGGGACGAGCGCGTCCTCGACGGCGCGTCGGTACGCCGCAGCGAGGTCGGCCGGGTCGACACCTCCCTCGTCGCCGGTGTGCTCCTCGACGAGCGCGGCGAACACCGGCTCGCGCGTCCGGTCGCCGGAGTGCTCGCGGTGGGCCCGGAGATACGACTCTCGCGTGAGGTCCGCGAGGAGGTCCGCGGCACCGACGGCTCGGATCGCCTCCGCGAGGAGCGTCGAGCGGTCCCGCTCCGGGATCGCAAGGGTCTCGTCGAGGTCGAACCCCACCGCGCGTATCACGGGCGGGAGTGGGTCCTCCCGGGATAAGAACCTCCCGACCCGGGTGGCACCGCTCGACGACGTCCGGAGCGAGTCCGACCACTCGCGGGGTCGACCACGACGCTCATCCGGCGACGGACCGGTACGCGACGCTCGCCACGCCGACGGCGAGCCCCAGCAGGACGATCAGGGTCCCGAGGAGCGCCGCAGCCACGACGACCAGGACACCCACCGCGAGCTGCCCGGTGAAGAACAGCGAGAGCACCGCGACCGGGAGGCTCCCGGCGACGAGGTAGCCGGCCGTGCGGAACACCGACCGGGCCCGGCGGCCGACCCAGTCGGCCCCGCTCCCGAGGAGCGCCGTCCCGACAGCGAGCAGTCCGAGACCGACGAGGAACAGCAGGACGGCGAACAGGACCGCGAAGCCGCCCGGGATGTCGGCGCGCTCGGGGAGGGGCGTGATCTGCCGGAACGTCCGGACGGCAGCGAACAGCGCCAGGAACCCGAGCGCGACGAACGCGCCGCCACCGACCCGCCTCACGGTCGAGCGCATCGTCCGGTGGTGTGCGAGCGACGGCAAGTGTCTTCGGTCAGGATGGGAAGGCTTGTGGGGAGTGGTGGTCATCCCCTCGTATGTTCTTCGAGGACCTCCGGGCGCGCATCGAGGCGGTCGACAGCGTCGTCTCGGTCGGACTCGACCCGGATCCGGCACGCCTGCCGGCGGCCGTCGCGGACCACGACCTCCCGCGCTGGGCGTTCAACCGGCGAATAATCGACGCGACGCACGAACACGCCGCCTGCTACAAGCCCAACGTGGCCTTCTACGAGGACGCCGACGGGTGGCGGGCACTGCGCGAGACGGTCGCCTACGCCCACGGCAAGGGCGTCCCGGTCCTGCTCGACGCAAAGCGGGGCGACATCGGCAACACGGCCCGGCAGTACGCGAAGCTCCTCGAGGACCGAGGTAGCGGCCTCGCAGCCGACGCCATCACGGTGAACCCGTACCTCGGCCGGGACTCCCTGGAGCCGTTCCTCTCGAGAAAGGAGAAGGGCGTGTTCGTCCTCGCACGCACCTCGAACCCCGGCGCGGCCGACTTCCAGAACCTCCTCGTCGGCAACGACAAGCGCCTCTACGAGTACGTCGCCCAGCGGGCGGCCGAGTGGAACGAGCACGGGAACGTCGGCCTCGTGGTGGGAGCGACCGCACCCGAGGAACTCGAGTCGCTCCGCGAGCTCGTTCCCGACCTCCCGTTTCTCGTCCCCGGGGTCGGCGCCCAGGGTGGCGACGCCGAGGCGGCCGTCGAGTTCGGCCTCGCCGAGGGTGTGGGCCTGATCAACTCCTCGCGCGGGATCATCTTCGCCGGCGAGAGTTCGGAGCAGGACTTCGCGAAGGCGGCCGGCGAGGCGGCCAAACGGCTGAAGCGGCGGCTCGACGAGTACCGGTAGTCCGGCCGTCGATCTCGCCCAGGCGCTCCGGAATGTGGACCACGGGCGGTCCGGACCGGGGACGAGTCAGTACCGGTACTCGCCGACGCCGTCGGGGTAGTCGCGCTCGCCACGCCCGCGGCCGTCGCCGGGGGAGCCACCGACCTCGGCGAAGCATTCCGTACAGACCCCGTGACGCCGCTCGAAGTGCTCCTCGCAGACGAGCCGGCCGCACCGGTCACAGCCGTCGACGACCTCGCTCCGCTCGCAGACCTCACAGAGGCCCGAGACGCTCATGCGACTGGATAGCACACGAGCGGGCTTGAACCCTCGGTCCGACGCGGTCGGGTGGTTACCGACACGAGGTGGTGTGGCGGATCCACCGGTCGAGACCTCTGGGCCGTCGCCGAGCGGTACTCGATATCGTGCCCGAGGGAGAGAGCGCCCGAGACACGTGTGAGTAGCCAGTAGGGGGGAGACTGTGTGGTGGTGCCGACGGCGACCGACACCGACCCGGGCCGGGCCGCCCGTCCAGCGGCCGGGGCTCCGGACGGGACCGTACGACGGTAGCGGATCGGGAGCACGCACGCGCCACCCCGATCGGTGCCGTTCGTCTCTCGTCGTGAACAGCCGGCACACCGTCTCCCGTCCACGGGGCGACGTGCCGGACTCCCGCGCCCGCCCCGTGGGTGACTCGTCAGGACACGGGCTCGGTGGTCCCGCCTTCCGGTATAAACGTTCGTCCAGGGATCCGGCGGCGTGCGGGGGGGCGTCCGCCGGGCCCTCTCTCCTCGTCTCGAACGTCCGGCTCGCGATCGCGTGTTCGAGCTCCCTTCGAGGTGCGGTCACGGGGTCGGAGGCCGCCGCGTCCGAGAGCCTTACAACCCCGCGGCGTGTAGTCGTGGTGTGAAGAACCAGCGGCTCGTCCTCGCGCTCGCGGCCGTCTTCGCCGGGATGACCGTCCTGATGGTCGTCCTCGCGGCGGCGTTCCGCGACCCCGTTCCGCTGTTCGTCGCGCTCCCGTTCGCCGCCGCCACCTACTTCTTCTGGTATCACGCGACGGGGCGGGTCGCGACGGGCATCTACGAGCGGGTCGAGCGCCAGGCCCGTGCGAACTCGAACGGGAACGCTTCGACCGACGGCGGTCGCGGCGGGTTCGGCGCCGGTCCGCGGGAGGACTGGACGCCGCCGGGCGGGGAGGACCGCTGGGAGCGGGTCCGCGGCGCGAGTCGGACGGCGCGGGGTGGCCGCCGCGCGTACGACGGCCGCGGTGGCCGATCGCGGGGGACGACCCCCACCACGGGTTCGGGACCGAGTGCCGCCGAGGCACGGCGGGTGCTCGGCGTAGAGGCCGACGCCGACGAGTCGGCCGTCAGACGGGCCTACCGCGAGCGGGCCAAGGAGACCCACCCCGACACCGAGGGCGGCGACGAGGACGAGTTCAAGCGGGTCAACCGGGCCTACGAGCGGCTGACCGACTGACCGGATCGGCCGGACCAGAACACGGAGTCCCGGCCACGGGGTTGATACGCCGGGCGGTTACACGTCGTCCATGGACGAGCCCCCTACCCTCCCGCCGCTGGCCGTCGACATCGACGGGACGCTCACCGACGACGAGCGGCGGCTCGACCACCGGGTCCTGCCGCTGCTCCGGGAGTGGGCCGAG
>JBEPXB010000219.1:0-1327 GCA_041642135.1 Halobacteriales archaeon
GTAGCGGCCGGGATCGTCATTAGTCTTGTTCCGTCTCGGTCGCGCCGTCGACGGTCGCTGCCGAGCGTACCGTACGCAGCGGTCGTCGCGGACGTGTCCCCGAGAACTATGACGGAAGTTCATATACACTCTCTATATTTTGACGCACCGTCAAAAAATCGGCTAGTTTATGACGTACCGTCCTCAATACGGTAGTGAGCACACGGACCGGGATCGGCGCGGCCGGCTCCGTCGACTCGAGAGACCATGACAACGATCCGATCTACGGGAGACCGCTCCCACGAGAGAGTAGAGGACGCCGCGTGCTACGTCCTGGGGGGCGGGCACGTCGGCACCGCGGTCGCTCGACGGCTCCGAACCGACGACCACGACGTGTGCGTGGTGGACGAGTCCTGCGATCCGTCCGAACCGGTCGGGTTCCAGGGGGATCCGACGGACGTCCGGGCGCTCGAAGCGGCCGGCGTGGCGGGGGCATCGACCGTCGTCGTGGCGACGCCGTCCGACCGGCGAAACCTGCTCGTCGCCCAGCTCGTCCGTGTCCACTTCGACGTTCCCAGGGTCGTCGTACTGGCGAACGTCCCGGACCGACGCGACCTCCTCGCGGAGGCCGGCCACGAACCGGTCTGTGCGACGTCCGCGCTGTCAGACGCGCTGGTCGATCGCGTATGAAGGAGCTGGAACGGGACCTCGGGCTGCCGTCCGTCCTCGCCATCAGCATCGGCGCGATGATCGGGAGCGGCATCTTCATCCTGCCGGCGCTCGCGCTGGAGATCGCCGGTCCCGCGGTGATCGTCGCGTACGCCCTCGCCGGGCTGCTCGTGGTGCCGGCCGCCCTCTCGAAGTCCGAGATGGCGACCGCGATGCCGGAGGCCGGCGGGACCTACATCTACATCGAGCGCGGCATGGGTCCGCTGCTCGGCACGATCGCCGGCGTCGGGACGTGGTTCTCGCTCTCGTTCAAGGGTGCCCTCGCGCTGGTCGGCGGCGTGCCGTACCTGCTGCTGCTGTTCGATCTCCCGCTGAAGCCCGTCGCACTCGGGCTGGCCGCCGTGCTGATCCTGGTGAACGTGCTCGGTGCGAAACAGACCGGTCGGCTCCAGGTCGTCATCGTCGTCGTCATGCTGGCGGCGCTCGGCTGGTTCGCCGCCGGGAGCGCGTCCAGCGTCCAGTCGGCCAACTACGTCGACTTCTTCGCCGACGGCATCGGCGGGCTCCTGGCCGCGACCGGACTCGTGTTCGTCTCCTACGCCGGCGTCACCAAGGTGGCGAGCGTCGCCGAGGAGGTCGAGAACCCGGGTCGGAACGTCCCGCTCGGCATCCTCGGCTC
>JBEPXB010000219.1:1337-5553 GCA_041642135.1 Halobacteriales archaeon
CGTGGGTATTGTGGCGGTACTGGTCGGGGTCACGGACCCCGGGAGCGTCGCCGGATCGCTGACGCCGGTGGCGGTCGCCGCCGAGACGACCCTCGGCCGGGCGGGCGTGGTCGCTGTCATCCTCGCGGCCATCCTCGCGCTCGTCTCGACGGCCAACGCGGGTATCCTCTCCTCCTCGCGCTACCCGTTCGCGATGAGCCGGGACAGTCTGGCTCCGCCCTCGCTCTCGGCGGTGAGCGACCGGTTCGGAACCCCCGTGACCTCGATCACTCTCACGGGTGCGGTGCTGCTGGTGCTCATCGCGTTCGTCCCGATCCTCGAGATCGCGAAACTCGCCAGCGCCTTCCAGATCATGGTGTTCGGGCTGGTCAACCTGGCCCCGATCGCGTTCCGGAAGGGGAGCACGGCGTACGACCCCGAGTTCACGTCCCCGCTCTACCCCTGGATGCAGGTCTTCGGCGTCGCGAGCGGGGCGTTACTCCTCACGCAGATGGGGCTCGTCGCGCTCTCGGGTGCCCTCCTCATCACGGTCGGGAGCGTCGCCTGGTACGTCCTCTACGTCCGCCCCCGGGTCAGTCGGGAGGGCGCGGCGACGGACGCGATCCGGCGGCAGGTCGGCAGGGACGCCCTCACGGACCTCGAGTCGGCCAGGACGGAGGACATCCGCGAGGTCCTCGTCGCGCTCACGAAGAACGTCGACGAGGACCGCGAACGCTCGCTCGTCGCGCTGGCCGCGGACCTCGTCCGATCCGACGGCGGTCGCGTGGTCGCCGTCCGGTTCCAGGAGATCCCCGACCAGGCGCCGCTCACCGAGGACGCCGCCGTCCAGACGGCCTCGGACGTCTCCTTCGAGACGCGGATGGGGGCGCTCGCGGCGGAGTTCGACGTCGAGGTCGAGGCGGACGAGATCGTCAGTCACGACACGAAACACGCGGTCGTGAACTTCGCGGAGCATCGCGGCGTGGACACGGTCGTGGCCGAGCACGAACCGCTTCGGCTCCGGTCCAGGCTGCTGGGCGACCCGATCGACTGGGTCGTCCGACACGCCCCGTGTGACGTGCTCCTCGTGGACAACCTCGGCTACGACCGTCCGGAACACGTCGTCCTCTCCGGGGCGGACGGGCCGTACCCGCCCCTGGCGGTGGACGTCGCCGAGGCCGTCGCCGCGGCGAACGACGGGCGCGTCTCGCTCTGGTATCCCGCCGACCCCGGGAGCACCGACCAGCACCGGCGCACGATAGAGGACTACCAGTCCGAACTGTCGGGGATGCTCTCGGTCCCGGTCCGCGCCGAATCGGTCCGGACGGACGGCGGACGACCGTCCCGTCCGGACCTCCTGGTGCGTCGGGGGGCCGATCACAGGCTCCGAAACGCGCTCCTCGACGACCGCCCGGCGTTCCCGAGTCCGGGCTGTACGACCGTCACCGTCTACCCCCACGAGTCGCGCCGGCCACGGTTCACGCGTCGGCTCCTCGAACGGATCGCGTTCTGATCACGCGAGGGGCACGTCCGGTCGGCGGGGCACCGACGCGGGACACGGCGTCGCTCGCGGCCCCCGACTCCGTCCTCCCATCACCGCTCCGGCACCCCGAGCTGCGCCCGGATGCTCTCTCCGATCGCCTCGAACGCCGCGTCCGCCGCGGGGACGTCGTCGGTCAGCGAGCAGAACCCGTGACAGAGCGACGGGAAGTGGTGTGCGTCGACCCCGGCGTGCTCGTCGAGCCGGTCGGCGTACGACCGGCCCTCGTCCCGGAGCGGGTCGTGGCCGGCGGTCGCCACTACTCCCGGGGTGTCGCCGAACAGCGGGTCCGGCGCCCGCAGCACCGACGCGAACGGGTGGTGTTCGTCGACCGGCGAGCGGAGGTACCGCTCCCAGAACCACTCCATGTCCCGCCGGGTCAGCAGGGGTCCGTCGGCGTTCTCCCGGTAGGAGTCCGTGGTGAACGAGCGGTCCGCGATGGGGTAGAGCAGGACCTGACACGCGTAGGGCGGTCGGCCGTCGCTCTCGGCGTACAGCGCCGTCGCGGCCGCGAGGTTCCCGCCGGCAGAGGTCCCCGCGACGCCGACCCGGGCGGGGTCGGCGCCGAGGCTCTGTGCGTGTGCCCGGACCCACTCGGCGGCCACGCTCGCGTCCTCCAGCGCGGCCGGGAACGGGTGCTCCGGGGCGAGGCGGTAATCCACGCTCGTGATCACACAGCCGACACGTGTGGCCAGCTCCCGACAGATGTCGTCCGCGGAGTCGAGCGTCCCCAGCGTCCACCCGCCGCCGTGGTAGAAGACGAGGGCGGGCAGCGGATCCCCCGAGTTCGTCTTCGGACGATACACCCGCAACGGGAGCTCCCCGCCGGGACCGTCGATCCCGTACTCCTGGACCGTCGCCATCTCCGGCCCCCTCCCGGCGGAGAACAGTTCGTCCTCGAGCCGGCGGGCGCTCCCGACGCTCAGCGCGTGCCACGGCGGGACGCCCCGCTCTTCGAACTCGGCGATCACGTCCGCGAGGTCGGGGTCGAGAGGCTCCGTGTCGGTCATACCCGACCCTCGACTCGGGGGAGCCTCAAGCTTCCCGTGCCCGCGCTCGAACTATCGAGGGCTCACGACCGGCACGCGAGGGCTCACGACCGGCACGCCGCGACGAGGACTGCCGCAAGACACAACCCCGATCCGTCCCCCGACTTCGCATGGACCGCGACCTCCTGCCCGGGTTCGAGCCCACACTGGAGTACGCCCGTGCGCGCGACGAGGAGGGGTTCGGCCTCCGCGACCGGTTCTCCGTCCCCGACGGGGAGTACGTGGACGGGAATTCCCTGGGACCGATCTCGGTCGACGCCGAGCGTGCGCTCGACCGCGTAGTCGAGGAGTGGCGCGAACTCGGCATCCGGGGGTGGACCGACGCCGACCCGCCGTGGTTCGGCTACGCCGAGTACCTGGGCGACCGCCTCGCTCCCGTGGTGGGTGCTCGCGAGGACGAGGTCGTCGTCGGCAACTCCACGACGGTCAACGTCCACACGTTGATCGGGACCTTTCTGGATAGCGAGGCCGGGACCGGCCTCGACGCGGACGTGGGTGACGGAACGAAGGTCCTGGTGAACGAACTCGATTTCCCGACCGATCACTACGCGATCCGCGCACAGCTCCGCCAGCGCGGACTCGACCCCGACGAGCACCTCGTCGTCGTGGAATCGCGAGACGGTCGAACGATCGAACCGGAAGACGTCGAGGCCGCGCTCGACGCGCATCCCGACGTGGGCATCCTGTTCATGCCGGGCGTGCTCTACCGCTCCGGACAGCTGTTCGATATCGAGCGGCTCACCCGCGCCGCCCACGAGCACGGCGCGCTCGCGGGGTTCGACCTGGCGCACTCCGTCGGCGTCGTCCCCCACGAACTCGCCGCGCACGGCGTCGACTTCGCCGTCTGGTGTCACTACAAGCACCTCAACGCCGGGCCGGGCGCCATCGCCGGGCTCTACGTGAACCGCGAGCACTTCGGGACGACGCCCGCGCTCGCGGGGTGGTGGGGCCACGAGAAGGCGACCCAGTTCGACATGAACCCGACGTTCACGCCGGCTGACTCGGCCGGCGCGTGGCAGATCGGGACGGTACCCGTCCTCGCCGCCGCACCGCTCGAGGGATCTCTCGACCTCCTCGAGGAGGTGGGGATCGAAGCGGTCAGGGAGCGGTCGGTCGCGCTCACCGAGTTCCTGATCCGTCTCGTCGACGAGCGGCTCCCCGAGTGTTCGGTGGGGACGCCGCGCGACCCCGCACGCCGGGGCGGGCACGTCGCGGTCGAACACCCCGACGCCTACCGGCTCTGCGAGGCGCTCCGGGACCGCGGGACGGTGGTCGACTTCCGGCCCCCGAACGTCGTCCGCGTCTGTCCCTCGCCGTACTACGGCACGTTCGAGGAGATCTGGACCGTCGTCGGGAAGCTCCGGGAGATACTCGATTCGGGGGCACACGAGGCCTACGATCCCCCCTCCGGCGGCGTCACCTGAGCCGCCCGGCACTGATCACCCCGCCCGGGCTAGCCGGTGTTGGTCATCCCCCCGTCGACGACGAGCGACTCCCCGTTGACGTAGTCCGCGAGGTCGCTCGCGAGGTAGAGCGCGGCGTCGGCGACGTCCTCCGGCTCTCCGAACCGTCGCGAGGGGATCCGTCGCTGGAGGCTCTCGCTCCCCTCCGTCCCGACGATCTGGACGTCGTCGGTCGTCATCGCCGT
>JBEPXB010000220.1:0-5548 GCA_041642135.1 Halobacteriales archaeon
TGCCCGGCGGGGAGGAGAGACTCCGGCTCTCGACGACTGGGATCATGGCGCCCGAACCGTGTCCGGTACCGCTAAAAAAGGATCCGTACTAAGTATTATTACGCGAGTAAGTCCTATAACGTCCACTCTAGCTCGATAACTATCGACGAACCTCGAAGGTGGGGGAGGGCTCGGGTCGCGAACCGCTGCCGTGCTAGTCAACCTCTGTCCATAATATTCTATAATAAAGATAAACGGTCTAAAGAATATTAACATTATAAATCATAATAGATAAGTACCGCCCCCGGCTCGCCCCGGACACGCGGCGAGAGGGGGTGACCGGGGCGCTCCGGCGTGCCTCCCGCCGCGGGACCAGACCGATGACACACGACGACGACACCGAGGACGCGGTCGCGAGCAGCGTGCGGAACACCGAGTCGATGGTCCGGGAGATCGACAACCCCGCGGGCCGGGAGTTCCGGCGGCTGCTGGACGAACAGGACTTCACGTTCGCGCCGGGGATCTACCACGCGCTCGACGCCCGTCTCGCGGAGATGGCCGGGCTCGACGCCGCGTACATGTCGGGCTACTCGACCGTGCTCGGCCAGTTCGGGTTCCCCGACCTGGAGATGGTGACGATGACGGAGATGGTCGAGAACGCCAAGCGCATCGTCGAGGCGACGAACCTCCCCGTGATCGCGGACTGTGACACGGGCTACGGCGGGGTCCACAACGTCCGCCGGGCGGTGCGCGAGTACGAGAAGGCGGGCGTCGCCGCGGTCCACATCGAGGACCAGACGACGCCCAAGCGGTGTGGCCACATCGCGGGCAAGCAGGTCGTCCCGCGCGAGCAGGCCCGCTCGCGGATCGAGGCCGCCCTCGACGCCCGCCAGTCCGAGGACACCGTCGTGATATCCCGGATCGACGCCTACGGGAGCGCCAACGCCGACTGGGAGGAGCACGTCGAGCGGGGTCGCATGTTCGCGGACGCCGGGGTCGACCTGATCTGGCCCGAGATGCCCGACCCCTCCCGCGAGGACGCCGTCCGCTACGCCGAGGCGCTCCACGAGACCCACCCCGAGGCGAAGATGGCGTTCAACTACTCCTCGAGCTTCGCGTGGTCAGAGGAGGAGGACCCGCTGACGTTCCAGGAGCTGGGCGACCTCGGCTACGAGTACATCTTCATCACGCTGTACGCGCTCCACTCCGGCGCCCACGCGGTCTACGAGGACATGAAGAACATCGCGGAGAACGACGAGGCGGCGCAGTTCGACCTCGAAGACCGGTACCTCGGTCACGAGACCGAGAGCCACCACGAGCTCTCGTTCGTCTCGCGATTCCAGGAGATCGAGGCGCGGTTCGACCCCGAGGCAAGGGATCGAATGGCGAACTCCGAGGGGTTCACCGAGGAGCAGGCCGACCCGATCTCGACGTCGACGAGCGACGACGACTGATACGGACGGTCGTGATCGCCCGGACGGGATCGGCGATCACCGGTAACAGACTACGACCGTCCGTATGAGCCGGACGAGCGGTTCGCCGGAGTCGAGGAGCGACCGGGATCGCGACGGGGACCGACGAGCCACCGCGGGTGACGACCACCGGGGGCCCCGAGGTACGAGAGGGTAGTTGCGCTCTCCTCGGGGATCCCCTGCCGGCAGGGGGCCCCACGGCGGTTCGGCACGTGAACGAACGGTAGCGTTATACGATTCCCCGATCAGGGGGTACCGTGGGCACTTCCAGCGCGACGATCAACGTCCTGTACGTGGACGACGACCCGGCGTTAGTCGACCTGGTCGCGGAGTACCTCGAGCGCGAGGCCGAGCGGCTGGAGGTGGAGACCGCGACCGGGGTCGACGAGGCGCTGGACCGCTTCCACGACCCGGACGACCCCGTCGACTGCATCGTCAGCGACCACGAGATGTCCGGGATGGACGGGCTGGCGTTCCTCCGGGCGGTCCGCGAGACGGACCCGAACCTCCCCTTCCTCATCTACACCGGGCGGGGGTCAGAGGAGGTCGCCCAGGAGGCCATCTCACAGGGCGTGACCGACTACATGCAGAAGGCCCGCGGGATGGCCCAGTACGCGGTGCTCGCCAACCGGATCGTCCAGGCCGTCGAGAAGTACCGCGCCGAGCGGAACACTCGCCGGCGTCTACTGGCCCTCGAAACGGCCTGGCAGGGCATCTGCATCGTGGACTCTCGCGGCACCGTCGAGTACGCCAACAGCGCGTTCCTCGACCTCTACGGCTACCGCGAGGACGAGCTCCTCGGGGAGACGTGGATCTCGCTGTTCCCCGAGCCCGAAAAGCCCCGGGTCGAGGGGGAGATACTCGCCTCGCTCGACCAGACGGGCGGCTGGGCCGGCGAGACGGTCGGCCTCACCGCGAGCGGCGAGGAGTTCGAACAGACCGTCTCGGTCGCGGAGCTCCCCGACGGGGGGTTCGTCGCGGCGGTCGACCGGCTCGACAGGGAGGCGGTAGACGACTTCTTTCTAGTCGGCGAGCGCGACGGCGACTGAGCGGCCGCGCCGGGGACGCCCGGGAGCCGGCCGAACGCGGGGCATCACACCGGCTACGGGCGACCCACAAGCGTTTACTGCGTCGGCGGTAACGACTCTCTATGGCGGACTGCCCACTCGCGGACGAGTGCCCCAGCTTCACCGAGCGGATCGAGGGGATGGGGTGCGTACACTACGGCGACCGTGGGGGCGCCGAGTGGTGCCAGCACTACAACCAGCCGATACGCGACCTCAAGGCCCAGCCGGTCAAGCCCGGCGAAGAGGTCGTCGTCGAGGTGACCGACATCCACGAGAGCGGCGCCGGCGTCGGCCGGACCGAGGACGGGTTCATCATCCTCGTCGACGGCATCCTCCCCGACGCCAGGGCCAGGGTCAAGGTCACTCGGGTCCGCTCGAACCACGCCACCGCCGAGGAGGTCGAGCGCCTCCCGATGGAACCCGAGGACGAGGAGGACGACACGGAGGGGACGGCGACCGACGCCGACGACGCCGTCGAGGACGAGGAGGACGACGAGGAGGAATCACACGCGCGCGACCGGGGTCGCCGCGAGCGGCTGGGCAGCCGTGACAACTTCTGGGGCGGGGACTGAGCCGCCGACGCGAGGGGTTCGCGGGCCGGTGGTCGTGACCCGAAACCGCACGTCGTCGACGGCCCGACCGGGCGAGGGGGGAGAGCGATGAGTGACGAAGGTAGGGACGGGACGGAGGACGAGGAGGGCGTCCCGGACCCGGGGGTGATCCTCGCCGAACTGGGGTTCGACGCGTCGGCGAACGTCCTGACCTGGCGGCAGGCGGAGGTGCTCGCCCTGCGCGAGCGGGGGCTCGCACAGGCGACCATCGCCGAGCGACTCGGCACCTCCCGGGCGAACGTCTCCTCGGTCGAGTCGAGCGCCCGCGAGAACGTCGCGCGGGCCCGCGAGACGGTCGCGTTCGCCGAGGCGCTCCACGCGCCGGTCCGGGTCCGCCTCGACGCCGGGACGGACCTCTACGACGTGCCGAACACGGTCTACTCCGCCTGCGACGCGGCCGGGGTGAAGGTGAACCACACCGCCCCCGAGCTCATGAAGCTCGTCAGCGACGAGGCCGGCGACGCCGTCAGCGGCCGCGAGGTGAAACGCGACATCACCGTCGGTGTCACCAGCGAGGGGACGATCCGGGTCCGGACCCGCTGACCGACCGGGGCGCCGATCGACCGGGATCAGGGCACGAACCGTTCGCCCGCTCTAGGAAGGTCGCGACCATCCGGGCGAAGTCCGGTTCGTCGTCGACGTGAAGGACGCGGACCTCGCTTTCCATGCCGGTGACTGGCGATCTGATCGAATAACGCTCCCGGCAACATCGACTGATACACGAACGATACGTTCCCGTCCCGGCGTCCGAGTCGGCCGACACGCGGGGGTCGGAGTGGGTCCCCGTGGCAGCTCACCCCCACACCGGGCGCGGCGGGGGAAACGAACCTACTATGAAGGCACCTGCCGACGCGACGGGTATGCGCGTCAGTCCGCGGTTCGTCGGCCACCTCGGCGCGGCCGACGCGGCGACGGTCGCCAACGCCGCGCTCGGGTTCGCGGCCGCGGCGGTCGCCACCGTCGACGTGCATCTCGCAGCCCGGCTGCTGCTGCTCGCGGCCATCGCCGACGGGATCGACGGCCTGCTCGCACGGGTTTACGGCGGCTCCGAGGTCGGCCCGCTCCTCGATTCGCTGGCCGACGTCGCCTCGTTCGGCGTCGCGCCGGCGGTGCTCGTCTTCGTCGTCGCGCGCGGGGAGTGGGGGCTGTCGCTCGCTACCCCGGACGTCCGCTTCGCCGTCGCGCTCGCGGTCCCCGCGCTGTTCGTCGGGATGGCGGTCGTCAGGCTCGGACTCTACGCGGTCCACGATAGCGGCGGCGTGAGCACGGAGGGCGTCCAGACGACGCTCGCCGCGACGGTGCTCGCGCTCCTCGTGCTCGCGGACGTCCCCGGACTGCTCGGCGTCGACACCGCGACCCTCCTGCTCCTCGTCGCCGGCGTCTCGGTCTACCTGATGGTCGCGCCCGTCACCTACCCGGAGCTGTACACGCGCGACCGGCTGGTGTTCGGGGCCCTCCAGGGCCTCGCGATCGTCCTCCCGGACGCGCTCGATGCGGTGTTCCCACGGGCGCTCCTCGTGTTCTCCCTGGGGTACCTCCTGCTGGCGCCGCGGTTCTACTGGCGCGAGGGGTGAACGGCGGTGTTGAGCGAGCGGCGTGATCGTGATCGGGAGTGTGACCACCCGGGCCCGACCTCGATATCGCGAACCGCGGACCGCAACCCCTTTGTCCCGAACTACCGCACTCCCGGGCATGAGTAACGGGGACGACGAGGAGGAGACTCCCGAGGCCGACGCCGAGGGTGACGGGTCGGAACCGGATACGTCCGACGCGGAAACCGAGGCCGAGGAAGCGCCGGACGCCGACGCGGAAACCGAGGCCGACGCGGAGGCCGAGAAAGCGGAAGCCGAAGAGCCGGAGGAAGCGGAGGCCGAAGCCGAAGAACCCGCCGCCGAGGAGGCCGAGGACGAGGCAGCAGAGGCGGAGGTCGAAGAGACGGACGAGTCCGAAGAGCCTGCCGAGGAAGAGGCGGATGAGTCGGCCGACGAGGAAGAGGCGGTCGAGATCAGCGCCGAGACACTCGAGGAGCGGCTCGACGCAGCAGAGGAGGCCGTCGAGGCGGCGGAGACCGAGGCCGACCTCGACGAGGTGGAGTCCGACCTCGACGGCATCGAGTCGGACCTCGAGGCCGCCGACCTGCCCGAACCCGACGAGGACGACGAGGACGCGGAGGACCCCCGGGCCGACCTGGAGGCGCGTCTCGAGGAGGTCCGCGGCGCGCTCGAGGAGGCACGGGGTCCGTACGCCGAGGACGTGGTCGCCGAGATCGAGGGCGCACAGGAGACCATCGAGGGCGGCGAGTGGACCGAGAAGGGTGAGACCGAGGTCGCCGCGGCCGTCTCGGCGTTCCTCGATTCGGTCGGGGAGGTCCTCGATACGGAGTTCGAGCGCGGCGACGAGGACACCGAGTCACTCGTCG
>JBEPXB010000221.1:0-5512 GCA_041642135.1 Halobacteriales archaeon
ACACGTCATCGCGCGGGCGTTCCGGGACGCCGGGTTCGAGGTCATCTACTCGGGACTGCACAAGGCGCCGGAGGAGATCGTACAGGCCGCCGTCCAGGAGGACGTCGACGTCCTCGGGATCTCCATTCTCTCGGGGGCGCACAACACGCTCGTCCCGAAGATACTCGACGGGCTCCGGGAGTACGACGCCCTCGAGGACACGCTGGTCATCGTCGGCGGGATCATCCCCGAGGACGACCGGGAGACCCTGCGGGAGGCGGGCGTCGCGGAGATCTTCGGCCCCGGGGCCTCGATGGAGGAGACGGTCAGGTTCGTCCGCGAGAACGCGCCCGAGCGATGAGCGAGGGCGAGAGCGGGACCGAGACCGAGACCGCCGAGCCGGACCTCATCGAGGACCTGCTGGCGGGGAAACACCGGGCGCTCGCGCGGGTCATCTCGAAGATCGAGAACCGCGCACCCGGCTACCGCGACCTCGTCTCGCGGCTCCACACCCACACCGGCCACGCCGACGTGATCGGCATCACCGGCTCGCCGGGGGCCGGCAAGTCGACGCTGGTCGACAAGATGGCCGCCACGTATCGGGACCGCGGGCTCACGGTCGGCGTGATCGCCATCGACCCCTCCTCGCCGTTTACGGGTGGTGCGGTGCTCGGCGACCGCATCCGGATGGCCTCGAACGTCGGCGACATGGACGTGTTCTTCCGGTCGATGTCCGCTCGGGGGACCCTCGGCGGGCTCTCGACGGCGACGACGGACGCGGTGAAGGCCTTCGACGCCTTCGGCAAGGACGTGGTCATCGTCGAGACGGTCGGCGCGGGCCAGAACGAGGTCGACATCGTCTCCACGGCGGACACGGTCGCCGTGCTCGTCCCACCCTCCTCGGGCGACGACGTCCAGATGCTCAAGGCGGGTATCCTCGAGATCGCGGACGTCCTCGTCGTCAACAAGGCGGACATGGACGGCGCCGACCGGACGGTGATGGAGCTCCGCGAGATGGTCCGGATGCGGGACGACTCCCCCTCCTTCTCCGGCCACCACGGCGCGGAGGCGAGCTACGGCGGCGACGGCGAGACGGCGGGGGAGCCGGGAGAGGGAGACGACGAGGCCGACACCTGGGAACCGCCGGTCCTCGAGACGGTCGCCAAGTCCGGCGAGGGCGTCGAGGCGTTCCTCGACACGCTGGCCGAGCACCGCGACTGGCTCGAGCGGACGGGCCGGCTGGAGGGGAAGACCCGGACGCGCTACGCCGAGGAGATACGGCGGCTGCTCCGCGAGGACACCTCCCGGCTCGTCGCCCGGGAGGTCGACGCGCGAGGAGGGCTCGAAGCGTACGTCGACGCCGTGATGGACCGCGAGACCGACCCGTACACCGTCGCCGACGAGGTGCTCGAACCCCTCCGGGAGTGCGTCGAGGAGCGCGGCCGTCAGGGTAGTGACGACGCGTAGCCCGACCGAGGGAGAGGTGGATCCCGGGCCGGTTCGCACGGGACGGTCGGACCGGGCGCACGGTCGACATCACGGTTAAACGATGCCGGCCCCTCCGTCGGGGTATGCGACTCAGGACCGCCCTCGTCGGCGCGGGCGTCGGTCTCGGCGCGACGGCGCTGGCCAACCGCAGGCTCCGACGGGACCCCGGTGAGCTGGAACCGCCGCTCGGCCACGACCTCGCTACCTACGGCTGGCGCGGGTTCGACGTGGCCTACACCGAGGCCGGCGACCCCGACGACCCCGACCTGCTCCTGCTCCACGGCATGAACGCGGCGGGGTCGAGCCACGAGTTCCGACACGTCGTCGACGCCCTCGCCGAGGAGTACCACGTCCTCGCGCCGGACATGCCCGGATTCGGCCACTCCGACCGGCCGCCGCTGCTCTACTCCGCGTCGCTGTACGTCACGTTCGTGACCGACTTCGCCCGCGATCTGACCGAGGACGCGGCCGTCCTCGCCTCCTCGCTGTCGGGGGCGTACGTCGCCCGCGCCGCCGAGTCCGTCGAGTTCCGCTCGCTCGTGCTCGTCTGCCCCACCGCGTCGACGATCCCCGGGCGACGGGCGTGGCTCCGGTCGCTGCTGCGCTCGCCGGTCCTCGGCGAGGGGCTCTACAACCTCCTCACCTCGAAACGCTCGATCCGGTACTTCCTCACTGACCACGGGTTCGCCGACGAGGACCACGTCACCGACGAGTGGGTCGAGTACGACTGGCGGACGACCCACCAGCCCGGCGCGCGCTACGCGCCCGCCTCGTTCGTCAGCGGTTTTCTTGACATGGATATGGACCTCGGAGCGGCGCTCGCTGCGGTCGACGAACCGGTCACGATGATCTGGGGCGGGAAGGCCGGTCTCCCCCCCGTGAAGCGTGGTCGGGAGATGGCGGAGGTCGCGGGCGCACGGCTGCTGGTCGTCGAGGGAGCCGACCTTCTCCCCCACGCGGAGTTCCCGGAGGACTTCCTGGAGGCGGTCGAGGGCGCCCTCGAGCCGGACACGACGGTCGCATCGGGGGAGTAACCGCGGGCGCTGGCCGCACGCGGCCCCACTCGTGGACGCTACTCCCGGACCCGCCGCGGAGGGAGCGGTGACCGGGAGAGTCACGTCTTTCGGCTGATCCGGTTCGGCCCGAACCGATCGGTCGCGGGCCCCACCATCCGTATCGGACGATCGGACGCTCCCGACCGACGAGCGTCGGGAGCGGAACACTTATATTAGTAAATGCTAATATTAGCAATTGCTAAAATGGCTCGCCAGAACGGAACCGAGGGACCGGACGGCACCGGCGGTCGGCAGGCCGCCGCCGGGCCGCCGCTCGGTCACTCACTGACGGACGAGGAGGTCGCCGACGACGTCCGGACGCTCGCGTCGCTCGGGAACGACACGCGGTACGAGGCGCTCCGGCTCGTCGCCGAGGCCGACGACGACGTCTGCGTCTGCGAGCTGGAGCCGTCGCTCGGCGTGAGCCAGGGGGCGGTCAGTCAGGCCCTCTCGCGGCTCTTCGCCGCCGGTCTCGTCGAGCGACGGAAGGACGGTCGGTGGCGGTACTACACCGCGACGCCGCGCGCGCGCCGCCTCCTCCGGCTGCTCGACGAGACGAGGGTCGACGCGTGATCGGGCTCCCGCCCGGTGTCGAGGAAGCGGCGCTCGATTCGTGGGCCTTCTTCGTCCACCTCGCGGTCGTGCTCGTCCCGCTGTTCGTCGGCGGGTCGTTCCTCGTCGGCCTCGCGGGGGAGTACCTGCCACCCGAGGCGGTCGAGCGACGGCTCCGGGGGTACGACGAGGGCGTCGGAAACGTCGTGGCCGCCGCCTTCGGCGCCGTCACCCCGTTCTGCTCGTGTTCGACGGTGCCGGCCCTCGCCGGCCTCCTCCAGGCCGGCGCGCCGCTGGGACTGGCGTTCTCGTTCCTGCTCGCGTCCCCCCTGGTCAACGAGATCGCCGTCGTGCTCCTGCTCGGGCTGTTCGGCCTCGAGGTGACCGTCCTCTACGTCCTCGCGACGTTCGCCGCGGCCGTCGGCGGCGGCATCGTCGTCGGTCGGCTGGGGCTCGCCGACGACGTCAAGGACCTCGAGGCGGTGACCGGCTCCGCGGGAGCCGTCGCGACCGACGGGGGGACCACGGGCTGCGGCGACCGGTGTGCGACGGACGGAGTGGATATCGTCGAGCGGAGCCACCGCCAGCGCGTCGAGACGGCCGCGCTCGGGGCATGGTCGTTCCTGGTCGATACCCTTCCGTACCTCCTCGTCGGGATGACCGTCGGCGCGCTCGTCCACGGCGCGGTCCCCGTCGAAGCGGTGCGGGCCGTACTCGGCCCGGAGAACCCCGTGGCCGTCCCGCTTGCGGCACTCGCGGGCGCGCCGGTCTACATCAGCATGAGCGGGATGCTCCCCATCGCGGCGTCGCTGAGCGACCAGGGCGTCGCCATCGGCACCGTCCTCGCGTTCGTCGTCGGCGGGGCCGGCGTGAGCGTCCCGAACCTGGTCCTCCTGAACCGGCTGTTCGAGCGGCGGCTGCTGGTCGTCTACGCGGGGACCGTCGTCGTCATCGGAACCGCGGTGGGCGTCCTGTTCAACGCGGTGCTCGTCTGACCTCGCGGAGTCACCACGGGACTGCGCTCAGAACAGCTCGGCGCCGCGGCCGATCCCCGTCTGGTAGGCGCGGGCGTCGACGCCGGCGTCGTCGAAGGCATCGACCATCGCGCTCGCGAGGTCGCCGCGCCGTCCGGGGTAACAGGCCGCGAGGACCGCCGGGCCCGCACCGCTGATCGTGACGCCGGTCGCCCCCTCCTCGAACGCCGCCTCCCGGACGGCCGCGTACCCCTCGATGAGTTTCGCACGCGCGGGCGTCACGACGGGGTCGTCCATCCCGCGACCCACGAGTTCGGGGTCGCCGCGGACCATCCCGACGGCGAGCGTCGCGGCGTTCCCGACCGTCTCGACGACCTCTTCCATCCGGGCGCCCTCTGGGACGACCCGGCGCGCGTCGCGGGTGGAGACGACGATCTCCGGCAGACACGCGACCAGCGGGATCGAGGCGTCGACGCTCGTGACGCCGTCCTCGCGGGCGATGGTGAACCCGCCGAGGATCGAGGGGGCGACGTTGTCCGCGTGGGCGGCCCCGGAGACGACGGCCTCGCCCTCGGCGGCGATCGGCACGAGCTCCTCGCGGGTCCGGCCCCGGTCGTAGAGTTCGTTGAGCGCGACGGCGGCGGCGGCCGCGCTCGCCGCCGAGGAGCCGAGCCCGGAGGCGGGCCGGACCCCCTTGTCGATGCGGATGTGTGCCGGCGCGTCGAGTGCCTCCGCGACGGCTCCCACGGTGTTCTTCTCGGGGTCCTCGGGGATGAACTGGCTCCCCGCGCCAGTGACCGAGATGGTCGTCCGGTCGGCCTTCGTCACCCGGACGACGTCGGCCGGGCGGTCGAGCGCGACGCCGAACACGTCGAACCCGCTCCCGAGGTTCGCGCTCGTGGCCGGCGCCCGGACGGTCAGCATACTCGCGCCCTACCGCCAGCGACCGGATAAAGCTACCCGAACGAGCGCGTTCCGAACGAAAAGAGCCATCCCGGCCGCGGGCCTCCCGTCGAGCATGATCGGCGTCGTCGGTGGGGGGATCGCGGGGCTCGCCGCGGCCTACCGCCTGCGGGAGGCGGGCCACGAGGTGCAGGTGTTCGAGGCGAGCGATAGTGTGGGTGGGCTCGCCGCCACCTACGACACCGCGGGCGACCGCATCGAGAAGTTCTACCACCACCTCTCGGCCAACGAGACGACCATCGTCGACCTCGCCGGGGATCTCGGGGTGGGTGACCGCGTCGAGTGGCGCTACGGCGGCGACGCCTACTACGTCGACGGCGTCGAGCATCCCCTCAACACCGCCTGGGAGATCGCCGCCTACCCCCACCTCTCGCTCTACGACAAGTTCCGGCTCGGGATGCTCACGCTCGAGGTGGACGTCCGCGGCGGAGTGCCCAAGTTCGACACCTACGAGGACCTCGAGTCGTTCGAGCACGTCCCCATCAGGGAGTTCCTGCTCGA
>JBEPXB010000222.1:0-5506 GCA_041642135.1 Halobacteriales archaeon
GGGCGGGGCGATCATGCCCGTCTACGACGCCCTGTTCGACTCCTCGATGACCCACGTCACGATGGCCCACGAGCAGGGCGCGGCCCACGCCGCGGACGCCTACGGCATCGTGACCGGCAAGCCGGGGGTCTGCCTGGCCACGTCGGGCCCGGGCGCGACGAACCTCGTGACCGGCATCGCCGACGCCGACATGGACTCGGACCCGCTGGTCGCGCTGACCGGGCAGGTCCCCACGGACTTCGTCGGCTCGGACGCGTTCCAGGAGACGGACACGACCGGCGTCACCCGTCCCATCACGAAACAGAACTACTTCGCGGGCGACGCCGACACGGTCGGTGACGTGGTCGGCGAGGCGTTCGCGCTGGCAAAGCGCGGCCGCCAGGGGCCGACGCTGGTCGACCTCCCGAAGGACGTCACGCAGGCCGAGACCGACCGCGAACCCGGTCCCGCGCGGACGCCGGACACGTACCGGCCGGCCGAGCGGGCCGACGAGGCGGCCGTCCGCGAGGCCGCCGACGCGTTCGCCGCGTCCGAGCGGCCGGTGATACTCGCCGGCGGCGGCGTGATCAAGGCGGAGGCGAGCGACGAACTCCGCCGGTTCGCCATCGAGCACGAGATCCCGGTCGTGACGACGATGCCCGGTATCGGCGCGTTCCCCGAGGACCACGAGCTCTCGATGGAGTGGGCCGGGATGCACGGTACCGGCTACGCCAACATGGCGCTGACGATGACCGACTGCATGCTCGCGGTCGGCACCCGGTTCGACGACCGGCTCACCGGCGGCGTCGAGACGTTCGCGCCCGACGCGGAGATCATCCACGTCGACATCGACCCGGCGGAGATCTCGAAGAACGTCCAGGCCGACCACGGGCTGATCGGCGACGCGAAGGCGGTGCTCGACCAGTTCCACGAGGCGCTCTCGCGGACGCCCGACGCCGACGAGTGGCGCGAACAGTGCCAGGAGTGGAAGCGCCAGTACCCGATGGACTACGCGACGCCCGACGACGAGCCCCTCAAACCGCAGTTCGTCGTCGAGGCGGTCGACGAGGCCACGGCGGACGACACCATCGTCACGACGGGGGTCGGCCAGCACCAGATGTGGGCCTGCCAGTACTGGACGTTCACCGAGCCGCGGACGTGGGTCTCGAGCCACGGGCTCGGCGCGATGGGCTACGGGCTGCCGGCGACCATCGGCGCGAAGCTCGCGGCCCCCGACCGGGAGGTCGTCTGCTTCGACGGCGACGGCTCGTTCCTGATGACGTGTCAGGAGCTGACCGTCGCGGTCCGGGAGAACCTCGACATCACGGTGTTCGTCCTCAACAACGAGTTCATCGGGATGGTCCGCCAGTGGCAGGACGGCTTCTACGAGGGCCGGCACATGGCATCCGAGTACGGCTGGATGCCGTCGTTCGACAAGCTCGCGGAGTCGTTCGGCGCGAAGGGCTTCCGCATCGACGACTACGACGAGGTGGCCGACACCGTGGAGGCCGCACTCGGCTACGACGGCCCCTCGGTCGTCGATGTCCACGTCGACCCGGCGGAGAACGTCTACCCGATGGTCCCATCGGGCGGTGACAACGGCCTGTTCGCCCTCACGGAGGACCAGCTATGAGTCAGGGACTGAAGGGACCGGCGCCCGAGGAGCGTTCCAGGCCCCAGGGCCGGCGCAACAGCCAGGGCATCCGCATCGACCCGGAGGTCGAGGCCGAACCCGAACCGCGGCGGACGGTCATCTCGGCACTGGTCGAGAACGAGCCGGGCGTGCTCTCGGAGGTGTCGGGGCTGTTCAGCCGCCGGCAGTTCAACATCGAGTCGCTGACCGTCGGGCCGACGCAGAACCCCGACTGGTCGCGGATCACCCTGGTGGTCGAGGAGGCCGACCCGGGGATCGACCAGATCGAGAAGCAGCTCGACAAGCTGCTGCCGGTCATCCACGTCCGGGAGCTCGCGGCCCACGCGGTGACACGCGAGCTGGTGCTGGTGAAGGTCGACGCCGACGAGCCGGACAAGGTCCACGCGATCACGGAGATGTACGACGGCCGGACGATGGACGCCGGCCCGCGGACGATCACGGTCGAACTGAGCGGCGACGAGCGGAAGATAGACGACGCCATCGACGCGTTCCGGCAGTTCGGCATCCGGGAGATAGCCCGGACCGGACAGACGGCGCTGGCGCGCGGCGAGACGGAGACGGCGGTCGTTCCGGAGGATCTCAAACAATGAGCGACGACTACGAGTTCACCAACGACGTATATTACGACGACGACGCGGACGTATCGGTTCTCGACGGGAAGACGGTCGCCGTACTCGGGTACGGCTCGCAGGGCCACGCCCACGCGCAGAACCTCGCCGACAGCGGGGTCGACGTGGTCGTGGGCCTCCGCGAGGACTCCTCCTCGCGGGCCGCCGTCCGCGAGGACGGCCTCGAGGTGGCGACCCCGGTCGAGGCGGCGGCGCGGGCCGACATCGTGTCGGTGCTGGTGCCCGACACCGTCCAGCCGGACGTCTACGAGGCCATCCGCGGGGAGATGGACCCGGGCGACACGCTCCAGTTCGCCCACGGGTTCAACATCCACTACGGGCAGATCGAGCCCAGCGAGGACGTCAACGTCACGATGATCGCCCCGAAGAGCCCGGGCCACCTCGTCCGGCGGAACTACGAGGCCGGCGAGGGGACCCCCGGACTGCTCGCGGTCTACCAGGACCCGACCGGCCACGCCCACGAGATCGCGCTGGCCTACGGGAAGGCCATCGGGTGCGCCCGTGCGGGGATCGTCGAGACGACGTTCCGCGAGGAGACCGAGACAGACATCTTCGGCGAGCAGGCCGTCCTCTGTGGCGGCGTCACCTCGCTGGTGAAGCAGGCCTACGAGGTGCTCGTCGAGGCCGGCTACTCCCCGGAGATGGCCTACTTCGAGTGCCTGAACGAGCTCAAGCTCATCGTCGACCTGATGTACGAGGGGGGGCTCGGCGAGATGTGGGACTCGGTGTCCGACACCGCGGAGTACGGCGGGCTCTCCCGTGGGGACATGGTCGTCGACGACCACGCACGCCAGAACATGGAGGAGGTGCTGGCGGCCGTCCAGGACGGCACGTTCGCCCGCGAGTGGATCAACGAGAACCAGGCCAACCGGCCGGCGTACAAGCAGCTCCGCCAGGCCGAGAAGGACCACGAGATCGAGGCCGTCGGCCGGAGCCTCCGCGCGCTGTTCGCGTGGGGCGAGGACGCCGGCACCGAGGAGGCGGAAGCGGACGAACGCGAGCGACAGACAGCCGATGACTGAGAGACACGACACGGAGAAACCGGAGGAGACACGGGCGGAGTACCGACCGACGCTGGGCGAGCTGAGCCACACGAACCCCTACACAAACGAGGTCTTCGGGGCTACCCAGACGTACGGCCGGGGCCGGTTCGTCGCGGCCGACGGCGGGGCCGACCCCGAGCGCGAGCCCGCCGCCGAGGCGGCGGACGAGGAGACCCTGAAGGACGTCGACCACACGCCGCCCGAGGACAGTGACGGCGCCGCGCCCGTCTACGAGCGCGGCCACGAGGGCAAAGAGGACGTACCGGAGCCGGAGGACGTACGATGAGTTCGGGCACCCTCTACGACAAGGTGTGGGACCGCCACAAGGTGACGACGCTGCCGAGCGGGCAGGATCAGCTGTTCGTCGGCCTCCACCTCATCCACGAGGTGACGAGCCCGCAGGCGTTCGGGATGCTCCGCGAGCGGGACATCGAGGTCGCCCGCCCGGACCTGACCCACGCGACGGTCGACCACATCGTCCCCACCGCGGATCAGTCCCGTCCCTACGGGGACGACGCGGCCGAGCGGATGATGTCCGAACTCGAGGAGAACGTCCGCGATGCGGGCATCGAGTTCGACGACCCGACCACCGGCGACCAGGGGATCGTCCACGTCATCGGCCCGGAGCAGGGCATCACCCAGCCCGGCAAGACCATCGTCTGCGGTGATTCGCACACCTCGACCCACGGTGCGTTCGGGGCGCTGGCGTTCGGGATCGGCACCTCCCAGATCCGGGACGTGCTGGCGACCCAGACGATCGCGATGGAGAAGAAGCAGGTCCGGAAGATCGAGGTGACGGGCGAACTCGGCGAGAGCGTCACCGCCAAGGACGTCATCCTGACGATCATCCGGAAGCTCGGCGTCGAGGGCGGCGTCGGTTACGTCTACGAGTACGCCGGCGAGGCCATCGAGTCGCTGGACATGGAGGGCCGGATGAGCATCTGCAACATGTCCATCGAGGGCGGGGCCCGCGCGGGCTACGTCAACCCCGACGAGACCACCTACGAGTGGCTCCGGGACACCGACGAGTTCCGCGACGACCCCGAGGAGTTCGAGCGGCTCAAGCCCTACTGGGAGTCGATCCGCTCGGACGATGACGCCGAGTACGACGACGTGGTCACCATCGACGGCTCGGCCATCGAGCCGGTCGTCACTTGGGGGACGACCCCCGGGCAGGGTATCGGCATCACCGAGCCCATCCCCGCGCCGGAGGACCTGCCGGCCGACAAGCAGGAGACCGCCCGTCGTGCCCAGGAGCACATGCGCGTCACCCCGGGCGAGACGATGCAGGGATACGAGGTCGACGTCGCGTTCCTCGGCTCCTGTACCAATGCGCGGCTCACCGACCTCCGCTCGGCCGCCGAGGTCGTCCGGGGTCGGGACGTCCACCCCGACGTCCGGGGGCTGGTCGTTCCCGGGAGCCAGCGGGTGAAGGCCGCCGCGGAGGCGGAGGGCCTCGACGAGGTGTTCAAAGAAGCGGGCTTCGAGTGGCGCGGCGCCGGCTGCTCGATGTGTCTCGGCATGAACGAGGACCAGCTCGAGGGGGATCAGGCGTGTGCCTCCTCCTCGAACCGGAACTTCGTCGGCCGGCAGGGCTCCAAGGAGGGCCGGACCGTCCTGATGAGCCCGGCGATGGTCGCCGCCGCGGCGGTCGCCGGCGAGGTGACCGACGTCCGGGACCTGCCGAAGACGGAGGAGGTGCGGGTATGAGCGACGACGTAGCCGTACCGAGCGTCGAGCACGTCTCCGGGACGGGCATCCCCGTGCGGGGCAACGACATCGACACCGACCAGATCATCCCGGCGCGGTACCTGAAGGCCATCACGTTCGACGGCCTCGGGGAGTTCGCGTTCTACGACCTGCGGTTCGACGACGACGGCAACCGGAAGGACCACCCGTTCAACGAGGAGCAGTACCAGGACGCGAGCGTGATGGTAGTGAACGCGAACTTCGGCTGTGGCTCCTCCCGTGAGCACGCCCCTCAGGCGCTGATGCGCTGGGGGATCGACGCCATCGTCGGCGAGTCGTTCGCGGAGATCTTCGCAGGCAACTGTCTCGCGCTCGGTATTCCGACGGTCACGGCGGACCAGGAGACGGTCCGCGAGCTCCAGGACTACGTCGAGAAGTACCCCGACGCGGAGATCGAGGTCGACGTCGCAGGTGAAACGGTCCACTACGACGACCGGACGGTCGAGGTGACC
>JBEPXB010000223.1:0-5496 GCA_041642135.1 Halobacteriales archaeon
GGGACTCGTCGACAGCGCCGAGTGCAGGTCGTACTCGGACCCCGTGACGACGAACAGGAGGTCCTCCACCACGGTGAGCACCTCCGGCAACTCGCGCACCACGAGGTAGGTGATCGCCACCAGCGCCACCACGGAGGCGGACTGGGCGAGTATCTTGTCGGCCACGTAGTAGGAGACCAGCGCGGGGTCCTGCGCGAGCGAGAAGCCGAACACCGAGGCGACGAGTTCGGGGGCGACCTGCATCCGCATCTCGCCGAACGAGACGCCGATGAAGACGTTCCGGACGAGGTTGAGCGCGTAGATGACCGGCAGCGAGACCGCCAGCGCCCGGAACTTCCGGCGGAGCGGCGCCCGGACCGCCGCGACCAGCCCCGCGAAGATGGCCATGCTCCCGACCCCGGTACACGCGATGAGGATGGTGTACGTGATCCGCTGGCCATCCGTATGGTAGAGGAACGTGTTCCGGTAGCCCGGGTAGGTCTCCGCGCAGGCGAACTGCCCGTTCGTCACCGCGCCCTCCTTGCAGACCCGCGAGCCCGGGATCACCTCGGGGGTCGACCCGACCGCGTGAATCAGGAACTCCGTCTGTCGCGTGACCGTTTCGACGAGCCACCGCCGGAGCGGGTCGACCATCTCGAACGGCATGAAGACGATCCCCATCACGGCGACGGCCCGCGAGAGGGTCAGCAGCGAGTCCCGGCCGTTCCAGAGCAGGTAGCCCACGTACGCCGAGACGGGGACGGCGATCAGGCTGCCGACCCCCTCGATGGCGGACTTCTGCTCGAACGCGAAGTGGGGGGCCTGGACGAGCCAGAAGACGGCGAACAGTGCCCACGCACCCACGGTGACCCGGCGGGCCAGCGACCGCGAGCGGAGGTCCGCGGCCGCGCCCGCGAGGAACGCGGCGACGACGGCCCACGCCAGCGGCTCGGCGAGGACGTCGTGGACCGACAGCGACCACTCGACGGGACTCGGCATCTGTCCCGGGTAGGGCGATAGCGTCTATATGTCTTGTCGTGTGTCGGTGGGTTTGATACCGACGGGCGGGGAAGTGAGCCCGTGCCCGACGCAACGAAGCTCCGGGGACGCGCGAAACTGAGCCTGGGGCTCTCGCTCGTCTTCGCCGTCGCCGCCTTCGGCTACCTGACGCTCACCCGGTCGCTCTTCCACGGCACCGGCATCGCGGTCATCGTGATCCTCGCGGGGATCTGGGAATACTACCGGAAGCGTTCGGACGCGATAGCCGCAGAGCGCTACGAGGCCGAGGCCGAGGAGCAGCGACGGAAGCGCGAAGAGCGGGGCCGGCAGTAGCCCGCCCGAACCCGACCCGACGCCGGACTCCGCGTAGCGCCCGGAGGAGCGCCCGATCCTGACCATACTCTCGTCCGGTTCGGACGACACCGTCGGCTCGCCCGCTCGCCGTGTTTCCGGACATTGATGGGTGTCGGCGGGGAACGGGGCACATGACCGAGGACGCGGGCCGCGAGGAACTGCTGGACGCGATGGACTGGCTGCTCGACCGGTTCGAGGACGACGAGAGCGTCGCGTACGCCGAGGTGGGGGCCATCGACCAGGCCAAGACGGACGTCGTCGTGACAGACGACGGCCCCCGCGACAAGGTCTCGTTCGACGAGCGCGGCGTCTGCTTCCGCGTCTTCGTCGAGGGCGCCGCCGACTACCGATACACCTCGAGCCTGGACGAGGAGAGCCTGGCCGACGCCGCCGACCGGGCGGTCCGGGCCGGGGAGTTCCTCGCACAGGACGACCCCGCGCGGTTCGACCAGTACACCACCCACCGGGGAGTTCACGGCGGGTGGGCGACCGGCGGGCTCGACGCGGTCGATCTCGACACCAAGGTCGGGACGGTCGAGGACGCCCTCTCGGCGGCCGACGACCTCGACCTCGACCGACGGTGGGTGAACTACCGGGACGCCCACGTCGAGTCGTCGCTCGCGACGACGACCGGGAGCACCGTCCGGACGACGCTCGACCGCGCGAGCGCGAGGCTGATCCTCGAACTCGAGGACGGTCCGACCGTCGACCGCCACGCCGGGTCGACCCGGGGCGCGGCGTTCCTCGAGGGCCTGCCCGACGTGTTCGAGGACGCGGCCGCGGACGCCCGGGCGCTCTCGACCACCGCGGCCGCCCGCGCGCCCACGGGCGAGACGACGCTCGTCCTCTCCCCCCGGGCAGCCGGACAGCTGTTCCAGTTCCTCTCGCGGTACCTCGAGGCCGACGTCGGCTACATGGGGCTGAGCCCCTACGAGGTGGGCGACGAGGTCGGCCCCGAGTCGATCGAGATCGAGGACACCGTCCACGCGGGCTCGTGGGCGGCGCTCGGCTACGACGCCGAACTCCGGCCGACGACGCCCGTCCAGCTCGTCGAGGACGGCACCGTCGTTCGATTGTTACACAACACCGTCAGCGCGGCCGAGGCGGGGACCCACCCCCACGGGAACGCGGTGCCCAGCCTCGGCTTCGAGCAGGCCCCCCGCATCCACGCCCGGCACCTCGAGGCCGCGCCCGGGGACGCCACTCGCGCCGAACTCCGCGCCGGCGCGGACGTGCTCGTCGAGCGATTCGACGAGCCCTGGCTCCGCGACGAGTTCGAGCGCGTCCAGCACTCGGGGACGATGCCCGCGAGCGTCCTCTACTCGCGGACCGTCGACCGCAAGACCGAGGAGCGGCCCGACCGCGGCCGTGCGGAACTGCCCATCGCCGAGGGGTACCGGCTCTCCGACGGCGAGCGCGCCGGCCGGGTGACGGGCGTCTCGCTGGACTACGAGCCGACGACCCTCCACGGGGTGACGGCCGTCGGCGCGGCCCGCGGGACCGTCACCGGCGTCTCGGAGAAGCACAAGTCGCGGCTCCCCTACGCGGTGACCGCGCCGGGGATCCGCTTAGAAGGGCGGCTGGTCGACTGAACCGGACTTATCAGTCGTCCGCCTGCGCGGCCTCCGATCCCGGCGACCCCTCGGCGCCGGCGCTGGGCCGGCCCTCCAGTTCGGCGTAGGGGTCGTACCCCTCGGCGCTCTCGTAGAGGTGACACGCGACGGCGGACTCGCTGTCCGTGTCGGCCTTCCGTTCGAGCGGCGGGAGCACCTGGTCGCAGACGTCGCCGATGTACTCCGGACAGCGGTTCTTGAACCGACAGCCGGTCGGGATGTCGATGACGTCGCCGACCTCGCCCTCGAGTTCGACGCGCTCGCGGCCGACGCTCGGCTCCGGCACCGGCACGGCGTTGATGAGCGACCGCGTGTAGGGGTGCTGTGGGTTCTCGATCACCTCGTCGGTCGGCCCCTTCTCGACGATCTTCCCCATGTACATGATCGCGAGCCGGTCGCACATGTGCCGGAGCAGGGAGAGGTCGTGGCTGATGTAGACCACGGAGAGCCCGTACTCGTCGGTCATCCGCTCGAGCAGCGAGAGCACCCCGGCACGGAGGCTCACGTCCAGCATCGAGACCGGCTCGTCGGCCACGATGAAGTCCGGGTCGAGCACCAGCGCCCGCGCGATGGCGACGCGCTGGCGCTGGCCCCCCGAGAGCTCGTGGGGGTACTGGTCGAAGTACTGCTCCGGCGGGAGGAGCTCGGCGAACTCGAGCGCACGCTGGACCCGCGCCGTCTCGTTGCGGATGTTGTGGATGCGAAGCGGCTCGGCGACCGTGTCGTAGACGGTCATCCGGGGGTTGAGGCTCTCGAACGGGTCCTGGAAGATCATCTGGGCGTTCCGGCGGAACTGCTTGATCTCCTCGTCGGACGCGTCGTTGAGGCTCCGGCCGTCGTAGATGATGTCGCCGCTCGTGGGCTCGTGGAGCTTGACCAGCGACATCCCGGTCGTCGTCTTCCCGCAGCCGGACTCCCCGGCGAGCCCGAGCGTCTCGCCCTGTCGGAGCTCGAAGCTCACGCCGTCGACCGCGTGGACGTAGTCCGGCTCGCCGCCCGAGAACGCGTTCAGGATACTCGATATCCAGCCCTCGTCGACCTTGAAGTGCTTGTGGAGGTCCTCGACCTCGAGCAGCGCGTTCCCGCCGCCGGACGGTTCCCCGGCCATCTCAGTCACCCGCCTCCCGGACCGCCCTCGCGGCCTCGGTCTGCTCCCACGTCTGCTCCCTGTCGGCCCGGGGCCGGAGTTCGACGTCGATGTCCTCGGCGTAGTGACAGTACGTGCGGAGTTCGTTCATGTAGTGTGCCTCGGGTTCCTCGGTACGACACCGCTCGTCGGCCATCGGACACCGCTCCGCGAACCGGCAGCCCTCGGGTGGGTCGATCAGCTCCGGCGGATACCCCTTGATCGAGAGGAGGTCCTGGCTGCTCTGGCGGATGTTCGGGAACGCCCGCTTCAGCCCGATGGTGTAGGGGTGGTACGGCTGATTGAATATCTCGTCGACCGGCCCCTCCTCGGCCACCTTCCCGGCGTACATGACGAGGACGCGGTCGCACGTCTCGGCGACCACACTGACGTCGTGGGTGATGACGAGCATCGAGGAGCGTATCTCGTCCTGGATCTGGCTGATCCGTTTCAGGATCTGGTCCTGCATGATGACGTCGAGCGCGGTCGTCGGCTCGTCGGCCAGTATCAGCGACGGCTCGAGCGCGAGCGCCATCGCGATCATCGCCCGCTGACGCATCCCGCCCGAGAACTGGTGGGGGTAGTCGTCGGCCCGGTCCGGGTCGAGCCCCACGAGTTCGAACATCTCGGTGACGATCTCGGTCGACTCGACGCGACCCGTCCCCGGCCGGTGGGTCTCGATCGCCTCGACGATCTGCTCGCGGATGGTGTACACCGGGTCCAGCGAGTTCATCGCCGACTGGGCGATCATCGAGATCTCCTCCCACTTCAGCCGGCGGCGCTGCTCGCCGGTCATCCCGGTCATGTCGTCGCCCTTGAACCGGATGGTCCCGTTGTTGACGTAGCCGGCGTCCGGGAGGATGCCGATGATCGCCTTGGCGAGGGTGGTCTTCCCACAGCCGGACTCGCCGACGATCCCGAGGTTCTCACCCTCTTCCAGCGTGAACGAGACGTCGTCGACGGCCTGTGCCGGCCCCTCCTCCGTCTCGTAGTACACCTCTAAGTTCTCGACTTCCAGTAGACTCATTGTAGCTTGGGGTTGGTGATCTCCTCGTACCCCCGACCGATGAGGAACCCGCTGATCACGAGCAGGCCGATGCAGACGCCGGGCGGGACGAACCACCACCAGGCGCCGAACGAGAGCGCGGAGTACGCCCGCGAGGCCTGGAGCATCGTCCCCCAGGAGACCGTGTTGGGGTCACCGAGGCCGATGAACGAGACGCCGGCCTCGGTGAGGATCGCCCACGCGATGGCGAACGAGCCGTAGAGGAACGACATCGGCAGGACGTTCGGCGCGAGGTGTCTGCTGATGATGTGCCAGTCCCCCGCGCCGGCGACCTCCGCGGCCTTGACGAACGGCCGCTCGCGCAACGAGAGCGCCTGCGACCGGATGACGCGGGCGGTCGCCCGCCACTGGAGGATGAT
>JBEPXB010000224.1:0-5484 GCA_041642135.1 Halobacteriales archaeon
CTGTTCGCGCTCGGGAGCGGCCCGCTCGGTGCAGCGGTCATCCTCGGGTCGTACGCCGCCGGGATGGCGACGCTGATGATCGCCGTGACGCTCCTCTCCGCGGTGGGGCGGGCGGGGCTCCTGCGGACCCTCTCGCGGAACACCGGCCGCGTCTCGCGGGTCGCTGGCGCGCTGCTCGCGCTCGCCGGCGTCGCGCAGATCTACCTGTTCGTCTTCGACTTCGACTGGCTCGGCATCCTACGGCTCGTCTGACCGGCCCGGATCCCCTGGATGAGTCCCGGCCGCGTCGCTACGCCCCGTCTTCGTCCACCGACTCCAGCTCCTCGCCCATCATCACCGTCACGGGGCCGTCGAACCGGTCGATCACCTCCTCCATCACCCGGTCGAAGGTGGTGTGCCCCCAGGGCCCGTTGCGGTGGCCGACGAGGAACACCTCCGAGCAGTCGCGCTCGGCCGCCACGTCCAGGACGGTGCTGGCCTCCCGCCCCACACGCGAGTCGACCTCGTAGTCCACGTCGAGGTCGGCGAACACCTCGCGCGCGAGCTGCCTGGCGTGGCGCGCGCCCTCGTCCTGGGCCGCCTCGACGGTGTAGGGCATGTCGAGGTGGGGGATCCGGAGCCGCGCCAAGTCCCGGGCCTGGAACTCGGCGGACGGCATCACCGTAAGGAGGACGAGGTCGAGGTCACAGCCCGCCGCGTGCTCGCCGGCGTGCCGGAGCAGCCGCCGGGCCGTGCCCGTGTACCCGAGGACGACCAGCGCCCGCCGTCGTTCCGTCATGGACCACCGCAGACGAGCACGGGGCATAAGGGTGGGGGGCGTCCGACGCGGTAGCGCCCGGCCCGACGGCTCGTCCCTCCCGATCCCCCGGAAGCGGGATCACTCGACGCCGACCCACACCGGCCCGGCCCACGCCATCCCCCCGTTCGCCTGGACGGCACGGACGTAGTAGGCGTCCTCGTCGGTCCCCCGGTCGTCCCCGTCGGTGTAGGTGATGCCCGTCACGGGCGCGTCGTCCTCGAACGTCGCCTCGGCGACGTACGTCTCGAGTCCTTCGGGACCGTCGCCGCCGGCGAACGTCTGCCAGGCGGCGTTGTTTTTCAGTATCTCGACCGTCTCTATCGGGGCGGTCCCGGCCACGCGTACCTCGACCGTCCGGGGCTCGTCGGGCCGGGAGAGCCGGTGGACGCTCTCGGCGTCGCGGAGCCGGAGCCCGTCCACGGCGAGCGAAACGAGCATCCGGTCGGGTTGTGTCGTCCCGTAGACCCGCCGGTCCCGGAGGCTCCCGAACACCGCCGGGCGGGTCAGTTCGGACGCGTAGAAAGCGGTCAGCCCGCCGGGGTAGCTCCGCTCGTCCCACATCCGCCAGATCTGTCCCCAGCCGATGCCGTCCCGGAGCCACTCCGCGAGCGACGGGAGGTGGGGGTCGACGTGGATCAGCGAGTGACCGGGACGGGGCCCGTGGAAGTCCGACCCGGCGACGAATCCGACGCGATTGCCGAGCGCGAGGGCGTCCTGTCCGAAGTGGCCCCGCTCGCGGACCTCGCCCTTGGCGATCCCGCCGATCGGCTTGCGGTTGCCCTCCCGGCTCGGGTACTCGCTCGAGCCCCACTGGGAGTAGATCTCGACCAGCGGGGCGAGTTCGTCGTCGTAGTCGGTGGTCGAGAAGTCGAACGGATACATCTCCTCGGCGGGGTGGTGAGGAACGGTAACGACCTCGTCCCCGGTCTCTTCCCGCCAGGCCCGGAGCCGCTCCCAGAGCTTCTCGTAGGTGTCGCTCTCGGGGTGGCGCGAGTCGAACAGGGGGGCGTCCTCGACCGTCTCGAAGTAGCAGTTGATGTGCCCGCCCGCGTTGGGCTGTTTCGTCCACTCGTAGCCGAACAGCGTGACGAACCGACCGGGCTCGTGGTGGGCCTCGACGCGCTCCCTGATCCGGGAGAGGTTGTGCCACCGCATCAGCCACCGCTGGAGCGTCGGCGGGATGAAAAACCCCATCGTGTCGTGGTCGGTGTACGCGACCACGTCCAGATCCATCACGTCCCGGCCGAACGCGAACCCCCGGTCCATGCTCCCGGCGCCGTCGGAGAACCGCGAGTGGAGGTGGAGGTCGCCCCAGAACACCCGGTGTTCGGGACTCTCCCGGACGACGACGGGGTTACCGACCGCCCGGACGCCGTCGTGCTCGGCCGTCACGTAGTGTGTCCCGGGCGTCCCGAACCGTACACCCTCGACCCGGGTCAGACCGTCGTCGTCGCCCCGGAACCGCACCCGCTCGGGCAGGTCGGCCGAGGGGTCGGTCGTCCGCAGCTCCACGGCGCCGTCGAACCCGGGGACGAGCCGCTGGAACCGGTCCCACGCCTGGAGGGTGAGCGTGACCGCCTCGCCGGGTTCGACCGTCGAGGGCGCGACGACGTGCAGGTCCGCGAACGTCGACCGGCGGCTCCGGTAGAGCGCGACCGGCGAGGGCGCGCCCCTCGCGAAGCTCCGTACCGGGTCGACCACCGCCTCCCGCAGGCGTTCGAGGGCGCCCATCCCCGTAGCCGAGGGTACGGGCGGGCATAACGCTGTGGTGGGGCCCGACACGCGGGTGACACGAGTCCCGGCAGGGCCGGCCCGTGCTCACTCCCCGTCCGTCTCGACGATCGAGCGCCAGGCGTCCACGCCGGCCGTCCGGCGGCCGGTGATCGACTCGACCTCGAGTTCGAAGACGCGGACCTCGACGTCGGTCACGTCCTCGTCGAAGACGCGGACCGGACCGAACGGTCCGGGCTCGTCGAGGAGCGCCGCCGTCTCTTCCTCGCCGAGTTCGACCAGGGGGCCGCGGGCGAGCACGCTCCAGGAGTCGTTCCCGTCCTGACCGAACGCGACGAACGTCGCGCTGTCGGTCGCGCGCGCGAACGCCAGTTTCTCGCTGTCGCCGTCGTCGGTCAGCCGGAGGAGGAAGCGCCCGTCGTCGTATCGAAAGGAGATCGGGACGGCGTACGCGTCGCCGCCGTCGGCGAGCGCGAGGACGCCCGCCTCGACCTCGCCGAGGTGGGCCTCGAGTCCCCGCTCGTCCATCCCGACAGTCTCGACGTACGAGATGTGCTCCATACACCCGCTACGCCGTCCCCACGTATGTCCGGTTCGGCGGTTCCCGGCACCCGGGACCGACACCGTTTTCGGGCCACCGTGTGGGGGGTGCGTATGGCCGTGATCGACGAGGGCGGCATCGTCTTCTTCCGGACGGAGGCCCAGGACGAGGTGATCGACTTCTACACCGAGCGGCTCGGAGCGTCGGTCGTCGTCGAACAGCCCGACTGCACCATCATCGAACGGGCGGGGTTCAACCTCGGGTTCTGTGCGCGCGAGGGCGCCGAGACGAACGGCACCGTCACGTTCGTCGTCCCCTCGCGCGAGGCGGTCGACGACCTCTTCGACCGCCTCGAGGACCACGCCCGGGGGGCGCCGGAGTACAGCGACACCTACGAGATATACCAGTTCTTCGCGGACGACCCCGAGGGACGGACGGTCGAGGTTCAGTCGTTCGACTAGTCGCCCGGCGAGACGTCCGGTCCCGGTCCCGACCCCGGCGCCGCGATGGACTCCAGTCGCCGACGCCGCCGGACGGCACGCGCCTCGTCGAGCGAGTCCTGCAGGCGGTCGTGGACGGTCTCGCGGAGGGTGGCCGCGGCGTCGGCGTCGATGTCGATGGCCCGGGCGTCGTTCCCCGTGATGCCGCCGCCGCCCGCGGTGTCGATCAGGACCGTCGCGAGCCGACGGCGGCGCTGGAACACCGTCCGCGAGTCGACGACCGTCTGGACGCGGTAGTAGGGGACGACCCGGATCTCGCGGGACCAGAACCCCGCCCGCGTGAGGACGTGGTCCTCGCAGACGGCGTAGGCGAGGTTGCGCCACTTGAGGTGGGCGCCGACGGGCGCGAGCGGCACGCCGACCAGGACGTAGTACCAGGCGTAGGAGAAGCCGGTGAACCGGTCGACGCCGTAGGCGATGCCCGTCAGCACGAGCACCAGCGCGGTGTAGCGGATCACGTATCTGGTGCGGGCGCGCTTCGGCGGGCGCTGCCAGTCCGGTTCGCCGAAGGCGTCGACCGACCGGGCGAGTGCGAACACCCGGTCGCGATCGGCGATGGGGACCGCCGACTGCGAGCCGCTGGAGTCGCCGGGCGCGTACCCCGCGGTCTCGACCGACAGCGAGGCGTAGCCCAGCCGACGCGCGAGGAGGTTCTCCGTGATCGAGAGCGTCTGGACCTTCTCGAGGGGGATCGTCCCGGCGAACTGCTGGAGGAGGCCGCGCTCGTACCGGAGTTCCGAGCCCGCCCGTGAGAGCCGGAAGCCGTAGTAGTTGGTGATCGAGTAGATCCCGGAGACGACGGCGGCGGCGACGGCGAGCCCGAACGCGCCGACCGGGGCGGTCATTGCGAACGACACCAGGGGGTCGCCGAACCGGTCGGTCAGCGAGGGGACGACGACCGGGAGGAACACCGACGCCAGCGAGAGCAGCCGCAGGTCGACGCTCGTCACCCCGAGAATGAACAGTTCCTTCGGCGTGACGGCGAACAGGAGGTCGGCCTCCGGTTCGGGTTCGGTCGAGTCCTCGCCCACCCCGCGCTTGCGCCGCGAGACGGCTTCGCGTAGCCGCTGGGCCTCCTCCTCGCCGACGAATCTCAACTGGGCCTCGGTCTCCGAGCCGCCCGCGGTCTCGAGGCTCACCTCCGCGATACCGAGCGCCCGCTGGACGACGTTTCGCCGCAGGTCGACGTTCTGGACCCGACCCAGCGGTATCTCGCGGGTTCGACGCGAGAACACGCCCGACCGGATGTCGAAGGTGTCCCCGGTGAGTTCGTACTCGTAGCGCTGCCAGTAGACGAACTGGTAGAGCAGCGCGAGGACGAGTCCGGCGACGACGACGCCCGCGCCCACCTCCGTCGGGATCCCCATCGACCGCGAGCCGATGGTGGCGATGACGAGCAGCCACGCCAGCCGGAAAACGGTCTCGCCGGCCCGGTAGAACACCGACAGCGGCGCGAGTCGGCGGGCGGGCATCAGACGGCGTCCTCGCCCTCGGCGGCGATGGCCAGGCGCTTCAGCCGCTCCTGGAGGTCGTCGGCCCGCTCGGTCGTCAGCCCCGGGATGGAGACGTCGGCCCCGCGCGAACCGGCGGTGTAGACGACCGCCGTCGCGAGCCCGAGCGCCCGTTCCACGGGGCCTCGCGAGGCGTCGACGTGCTGGATGCGGACGTACGGGACGACCGTCCGCGTGTGGGTGATCACCCCCCGTTCGAGGTACAGCGAGTCCTCGCGCACCTCGTAGGACCACGACCGGTACCGGAGCACCGCCAGCACCGCCCCGAGCGCGAGCAGGAACAGGAACACCGCGACCCCGAGTATCGGCCGGTCGAGGGCGACGAAGCCGGCCACGGCCGCGATACCCCCGAGTATCAGCGACCCCATGACCGAGCCGAGCACCCAGACGTACCGGACCCTC